>NZ_JBBMXH010000181.1:0-4232 GCF_037996725.1 Xenorhabdus entomophaga | reverse complement strand
AGACCGCAAGGTGTTTTAACAAATCAAAAGGGGTTTTTATAGCAGACTTATAGCTGTAAGCTCTACGGAACCCCCAGCCAAGCTGGGGGTTTTCTATATACAAAAAAGCCACCACGGGATGTGATGGCGAATAAATAGAGTTAACCGAGCAATTCTCATGGATCGCTTAGGATATGATGTTTATGCTTTAGTTAACGCACTGTCCATGAATATGAAGGTAGGCTCTTTCCGCTTGTATTTATTAATCATGGGGACAAGACGCTGAAAATGCTCACTCGCACAATGAGCATCCAAAGCAGCCTTGTCAGGCCATTCTTCTATAAAGATAAAATGTCCCACATCTTTCTGGTCAACATACAAGTCGTAAGCAATACAGTGAGGTTCACGCTTGGTTGCCTCGACTAACTCACGATAAAGAGGAAGGACAATATCTATAGCATCAATCTGGATGAAATCTTCTGCAATTACTTTTAACATTTCTGTTCTCTCAAAGTTATGTCAAAAACGACAATACAATAATAAATAATCTTGTAAATTTGCACTAAGATAAATCCGGTGTGAGGGTATAGGTGCACTTGTCCAGTATCATTTACTCTGAGGTGGCAATCAGAATGTAGTTGGTTGAGCCACGGCACGAACCCAACACATAATGCCCTTTTGCAGGTTAGTTCGCCCTTCGTTCAGCCAACGCATATCAATTTGGTGGTTTCCTGTTTGTGCATTTGTAACTGCTAAATAGTCATAGAGTTGACCTAATTCTTCACCCAGCGCCTTAATCTTGTTCATGCAATTAATTTCATCTTGGGTAAGTTCACGATAGCCAGTGATTTTACGGTGTTGGTTTTCCATTGTTTCCTCTGCATTCAATGTTGATATAATCCTGCAAATACTTCATCTGCCTCTCGTTCTCCGCCATCATTTCTCTGAGACGGAAATAATCTTGTCGAGCTGGCTCGATAAGTTGTGGGGCTCCTGCATCACCCACGCTGCCGAAGGTAACCACACCCAAATCTCGTGGAATGGAAAAACATTAGAAAATTGCCCTGATGGTCACCGTTACCGTGCCATCGGGAATTCAATGGCCGTGCCTGTGATGGCATGGATTGGGAAACGAATTTTAATGCAGATGAGGCAACCATGAAAAAACTAACAACAGCCAATGAGTTATTGCGATGTGATTTCGATACGTATTGCGGCAAATAGTTCAGCGTGATTTAGCTGCTGGCATGCTGATTTTCAGAGGATAATTAACCCGAATTCTGGATAAGAAATTGACGAGAAGCCTGTTCCAGGAGCAAAGTTTTGGTGCACACCAAAAACAGCTCCGAGGTGGAACAGGCTATGGACAAGTTAGTTGAAATTTTCTGCGATGTCGACGATTTTTGTCGTCTTTTCATCCCTCAATGGGAACAATTTTGTCTCGATAGCGGGCATCGTTTACGTCGCCGACAAGGCCATATGTATCCCAGTGAAATCATGACCCTTTTGATCCTTTTTCATCTGTCGCATTACCGTGATTTTAAAAATTTTTATCTAGAACATATTTGGAAATATCACCATAAGGATTTTCCAACCTTGGTCAGCTATCCTCGTTTTGTCAGTGTGGCACCTTCCGTTTTGGTGCCACTATGTAGCTATCTGACTCAATTAAAAGGGAAACCCACAGGCATTGCTTTTATTGATTCCACCCGTTTGAGTGTCTGCCATAACATTCGCATCCCTCGACATAAGGTCTTTGCGGGGATAGCAAAGCGCGGAAAAAATTCAATGGGCTGGTTTTACGGTTTCAAATTACACTTGGTTGTCAATCATCAGGGGGAAATTCTAGCGCTTAAAGTGACTGCGGGTAATGTGGATGATCGGGAACCTGTTCGTGAATTATCAAAAGAATTAACGGGTTCTCTTTACGGTGACAAAGGTTATCTCAGCCAGGAATTGGCGGACGATTTAGCCAAAACCGATGTCACTTTCATCACGAAAAAACGGCGCAACATGAAAGCGTGCATGCAAGCTGAGTGGGATAAGATAATGTTAAAAAAGCGTTTTATTATTGAAACGATTAATGGGCAATTAAAATTGATTTCTCAGATAGAGCATTCGCGTCACCGAAGTATAAAAGGATTTATGTTAACCGTTTTAGGTGGACTGATTGCTTACTGCCTTAAATTGAAGAAACCATCACTGAAAGTTTTCTACTTAGAAGAAGATGTTCCAATGATGGCTTAAGCAGAATTCGGGTTAGCTAATAAACTGGTCAGCATTATCTGGCTTATATTGCCAGATGGTGTTGATTTTAATATGAAAAAATCTTTTGCTATGTGAATTAATGTTAGTTGTCAAAAAACAGATGCTTTATTGAGTTTGCAGGTTTTGATGGGAAAACGCTAAACCGCCCCTGTAATAGCCTGAAGTGTGCCAAGGTATTTAGTACTTGCACTAATTGAGTGAATTATCATCGCCATAATCCAACCTTGGCACCAATTGCTCAAATTGCACACGACTCTATCACGCTTATTTCTGTTCAGAGATCTCTCACAAACTCTCATCTACATGATAATTTGGCTTCCCCATTGGGGTGCTTTAGAATGGCATTCCCATATCTGTACCGTTATCTTTCAGGAGCTTTTATTAATGAGCCAGTCCGAAACGCTTTACTCTCAGGCAAAACATGTGATCCCCGGCGGTGTCAATTCACCTGTACGTGCTTTTAACGGTGTTGGCGGTACGCCTGTCTTTATCCAACGTGCTGATGGTGCCTATCTTTATGATGTCGATAACAATACCTATATCGATTATGTCGGTTCATGGGGACCAATGGTGCTTGGGCATAACCACCCTGCCATCCGTAATGCCGTCATTGAAGCTGCCGAACGTGGCCTGAGTTTTGGCGCGCCAACCGCTGCCGAAGTGGAAATGGCAAAATTGGTCACAAAACTGGTACCTTCTATGGATATGGTTCGTATGGTGAACTCAGGTACAGAAGCGACCATGAGTGCCATTCGTCTGGCTCGCGGTTATACCCAACGCGATAAGATTATTAAATTTGAAGGCTGCTACCACGGTCACGCTGACTGCCTGTTGGTTAAAGCAGGTTCTGGTGCCCTGACTATCGGTCAGCCAAACTCTCCGGGTGTTCCCGCGGATTTTGCTAAACATACCCTGACTTGCACCTACAATGATTTGAACTCTGTTCGCGAAGCCTTCGAAAAATATCCTGAAGAAATTGCCTGTATCATTGTTGAACCTGTCGCGGGCAACATGAACTGTATTCCGCCATTGCCAGAATTCCTGCCGGGCCTGCGTAAGCTGTGTGATGAATTTGGGGCCTTGCTGATCATTGATGAAGTAATGACAGGTTTCCGCGTTGCTCTGGGTGGTGCGCAGGAATATTACGATGTTAAGCCGGATTTGACATCGCTTGGCAAAATCATCGGCGGTGGTATGCCTGTAGGTGCTTTTGGTGGTCGTCTGGAAATCATGGAAAAATTGGCGCCAACCGGCCCTGTTTATCAGGCGGGAACTCTTTCTGGTAACCCAATCGCGATGGCTGCGGGTTTAGCTTGCCTGAACGAAGTTGCCCAAGCGGGTATTCATCAACGTCTGAGTGAATTAACCGACAAACTGGCTACTGGCCTGAAAAATGCCGCATCGGCAGCAGGTATTCCTCTGGTTGTTAATCACGTCGGTGGCATGTTCGGTATTTTCTTTACCGATGCGGAAAGCGTTACCTGCTATCAGGATGTGATGAAGTGCAATGTAGAACGCTTCAAGCAGTTTTTCCACTTAATGCTGGATGAAGGCGTTTATCTGGCTCCTTCTGCGTTTGAAGCAGGGTTTATGTCCATTGCTCATTCAGATGAAGATATTCAGCGTACCGTTGATGCAGCCGCGCGTTGTTTTGTAAAACTGAAATAAATACCCGCTTGCTAAGACGCCACAATTTATCCACTACGAACCCGTGGCGTCTGAATAAATATTCACACTAAAGCCCGTATCGCCTGAATCGCTGACATTATCGCCAAAACACCAAGCAAAATCAGTACCAACCAACGAAAATGCTGTGGGCTAATCTGTGATCTCAGGCGAGTACCAATAAAAAGAGAAAGCAGGGATAACACAGTTAATATATAACTTTTCATAATTATGAGAATTTCATATTTCCTATTCCTTTCCAACTATTTGCTGAAGCGGCATTCAAGAAAATCTTAACTCTTTTGATGAGCTGCCACATA
>NZ_JBBMXH010000180.1:0-4247 GCF_037996725.1 Xenorhabdus entomophaga | reverse complement strand
TGTCGGCAAAATTCAGGGAAAACGGGAAGGGGGGAACCGTGCTGTGATCCGCTGGAAAATTGCTGCCCTCTCGACGGGTGAGGAAGATTTAGAAACGTTTCTGATAAAAGGTGGGATTACCCCAAAAGCCGGGCAGCTTGTCAGGCTGCTCAGCGTGCCCTTTATTGATACGGAATGTTTCAATGGTCATGAAGATGGTGATTCTCATGCAAGAGCCATTAAACGGGAATCCAAACTCTATTGTGGTGCAGCGGGGCGTGAATGGATTCGGTGGTTGTCTGAATATCAGGAGCAGGCAATCGAAATGACTGCCCGTAAAGAAAAGAAATGGCTTGATGGCCTGCCAGAAGAAGCCTCAGCGCAAGTAAAGCGCGTTGCCGTTCGTTTCGCGTTACTGGATGCCACCGGAGAGCTGGCAGCTCATATCACTGGCTGGAGTAAAGAAGCGAGTCATGCTGCGATAAAGCAAAGTTTCGATGACTGGTTAGCGGATTTTGGTATCGGGAACCGGGAAAAATATCAGGTTGTTACCCGTACCCGTGACTTTATCCAGAAATACGGACTTTCACGCTTCCAGCCTTACACCTACGGCAGGCCAAACGGTGATATTGATACGTCACACGCCATGAGAATTAATGATCTTGCCGGGTATCTGGTGAACAACCGTCGTGATGATGGACAGGCGGAATACCATATTATCCCCAGTGTATTTGAAGCAGAGATATTGCAGGGATTGCAGAAGAAATCGGGTTTTGAAGCCTTAGAAGAAGCCGGAATGCTGGTTAAAGCTGAAAAAGACCGCTTTATCAGTAAAACCATTTCCGTGAATGGCACTCAGGGACGGTTTGTTGTACTGATTTTCAGAGATGAAGATTGACTCACTTAGGATTAAAAAACGTTGGGATAACGGGATATCGGGATAACAGAGATTTATTTTAAATAATATCAGTTAGTTATAGTTATTTAAATTATCCCGCGTTATCCCGCTCTATCCCGTAATATAGTGTAATTACAAATAAAGTGATATTATGATAGTGGAGGTTATCCCGAAAAATATTCTTCTTGGGCGGGTTTTAATTGATTGAATTTAAATGAATTAAAAGTGATAACGTCCTGTCACGGGATAAGCTGGGATAACGTGGGATAGCTCAACCATATGAAATATATAATAAATATGCCATTTATCCCGTTATCCCGTGAAAATCAGTGTATTTATTATAGAGATAACCAATGGTAATGTAATGGTTATGTTTTTCGGCTCTCCGTATTACCGGGTTAATGTATTAGCCCGGTAATACGGAGAAGACAAGCGCAGCGCGTCAGCATTTTACCCTAACAGACCAAAGTGATTACCGTTCTATTAAGCGAGAAACGCTTTCTGGCTGGCAATCCCGGATAACTGCTTTGCTTACATGAGCTAAGATCTTCAAGCAGGGCAATCATATATATTGCCAAACAATATTGACCGGAGTTTTTAATAAGGCTTCAATCTGTTTGATAACCAAAGATAACCCCTCTTCTGTATGCACAAGTTCCATTTCTCTATCATTGCATGCTAATGCGTAGCAACCAAAAGCGCCCCAATTTTGATAATCTAATTCAAGTAGTGATAGCTCTTTTCCACAACATGGAACGGGCCATTTCATATGAATAGCTTTGATTCTTGATGAGAGATGCCAAAGATAATCCATCTTTTCATCCCACCAATCGGTAATATCACTTTTGCAGTGTAAACATGAAGGAATTGTAAAATTTTCCATCCCATTAAATAGTTCCACATCTTCACTGATGTAATGGTCAACATAATCTATTCCCGCAAAATATCTTCTAGGCACCCTTCTTATTGTTTCAATATAATCTTTTGCAGCATCCATTGCTGATTGTTCTGGAATAAAAGTAGGATCTTTCGGTACGAATAATAAATAGGAATCGCTCATATCAATTCTCTTATGTTCGGAAGCCCATTGATAAATTTAACGGGCATAAAGGTAATCAGCAGGAAAAAATAAACTCAAAGCTGTTTTTTACCTGCTCAACACCCAGGGCGAGAGCGTGAACATTTTATAAACATAATTGGAGCAAAAATAACCCTCAATTAGATTGAATTTAAAGCAATCCAACACACCCTGTCACCAAAATAGTTTGGATATTATTCGTATTGTTTTTAATTTGAGCACTCACGCTCTCACCCTGGCTCAACACCATATCAAGCACAAAACCCGCCTTGACTGGCAATCAGTTTTGCACCACATGCTGTATGCATACCGTCTAATGCAATGGGTTTTCCTTGATGCTTTAAGTCATCACTGCCTTCTACAATAGGAAAAATCCCTTTACATTTTGGGCAAGTCACTAAATCACCTTTAGCTGCAATAGGGATACCTTGATAAACATAATTATCAATAGCAGTAATGACTTTACCGCCATGATCTGTAGTATCGTTTAATCGGATAACTGCTTTACCTGCCATAGTTATATTTCTGCCCTGAATGGTCATAACTGTAAGGTACATTTTCCCTCATCCTAGAAAAAGCGGTTTCTAGGCCGCTTTTCTACTACTTGGGTATTATTTGTTTTTGTAAATATCAGAATATAAAGGCAATAATCCTAAATCGCGTAATGCAATCTCAATATCATTAGAAAGATACTGATCTGTTTTATCCAAGCAATTATAATCTCCTTTGGTTATTATAATTGTACCTGTACTGAGTGTTGTAAAAATAGGAATAAACTCTGCTCCTGTTTTCAATAAACTAGGATGCATTTCAAATTGAATAGGAAGATACAACATCCAGCCAGCGGGTGGACGATCAGGGAAAACTGCTTCACCAACTTCATCGCTACTGCCATTAAAGCTGACAGAAAAAAGTCTTAATGTGTATTTTTCTGCTACTGATTTTATAAAATTAATGAGATTATTTTTATTATAAATATCTATGTAATTTTCAGCGCTAATCAGAATTGATGAGTTTTCATCGTTCTCCATGAAAAGAATAGACATTGAGTCTTCTTCATTGCCATCCCATATACCTTCTACAATAGGTAAGTATTGACCAAGTATATTTTTAGCATTTGGATTCGTATATCCATTCACATCAATGATTTTATTTTTCAAGGCTTCTTCTAATGTTTCTCCTTGGCTATAAAAAGAAGTTATCCTTTTATCATGCTTATTTATTTCATTAAGAAAAAAATGCATTATATCTATAAGATCAGAAAAATCTTGTGTTACTTTTTCTTTTACTATTACGTGCAGCGAAATCTCACTCATTTTAATTACCTTTACTTAAAATTAAATCATAGGTTTGTGATAAATATCCATTGTAAAACCACGCAATCTAAATAGCTTGGTAAAGTATGTATAACTCATTATTTCCATAAAATACCATGCTAATTTATTAGGGGAAGTTGAAATAACAATAGTATTTTGTGTACGTGCTTGCTGTACCATTCCAGCCGTGCCAGACCAGTATTTTACTATTGCCTTTTCAGAGGTGAAAAATTGATCATATGCACCTTTAGTTTCTTGTAATAAACATTCTGAATGTTGAAATCCATCAAAGGATACTGTTGCATATGTCCATTCCTGAATCCACCCCGGTCCAGATGGTGCATTCGTTATATATAATTGGTATCTAGAATTAATATCACTACCAAAGTTTCGTTTCTCATTCACTGCGATGCCAGTGCTGGCAGGGCATTTTTTGCATTTTTCTGTAGAACGGGATAAGGTTCCAGAATTCACAATATCCTCAAGTCTTGTTTTGGCTTTTGCTTCACCTAATTTAATATCATTTTCTACTTCTCCTTCAGTGCGTATTTTCGGTTTTTTAGGTTTAATTTCTATATCATCTGCTGTCGTATCTTTCGTACTTTCCATAACGCCAACACCCACTAATATTGCTGCACATGTAGCAATAGTCCATTCAGCAGCAGCTACAATAGCAGGGGCAGCAGGAGCCAAAATAATAGGCATATTAATGTTTCCTTTTCATTAAGTTATCCAATACTCGCAGATAATCACGATATTGTTGTTCTGGGTTATCACCCGCTTTCAGCATATTTTTAATTTCAGGCGAATCATGAAAATTGCGATTAAACGCAACGAAATAGAGGTAAGAGCGGATCAATTTTTCCTCTTTAAATCCCATTGAAATTAAATCTAGGTATGCTTGTTTGAGCCGTTTATGCAGACTGTGTTCACTTTCACCTTCGACTAATTCAGCGTGTTCTGACTGAATCTGTTT
>NZ_JBBMXH010000179.1:0-4288 GCF_037996725.1 Xenorhabdus entomophaga | reverse complement strand
CGTTCAGGCTCAGAAAGGGTTATCTTCGATTTCATTAGAACAGGCGGAAAGTCAGATTATCGTGTTATCTATTATAACAGTCGTGCAAATAATTTATCTGACTAACTTATACAGTCACCTCTGACTCTGGAAATTTGTTTACTTTTCACCTCGCAGTAAATTGAAATCAAACGGATATAAATATAATTAAGTACGGAATAATGACTCTATATTCAAGCCTTGGGTATGCAGTATATCTCTAAGACGACGCAATCCCTCAACCTGAATTTGACGAACTCTCTCTCTTGTTAAACCTATTTCTCGCCCAACATCCTCTAATGTTTCCGCTTCATACCCAAGCAAACCGAATCGTCTGGCCAGAACTTCACGCTGTTTTGCATTCAGTTCAAACAACCACTTGACGATACTCTGTTTCATATCATCATCTTGGATTGTTGTTTCCGGCCCTGAGTCGTTTTCATCAGATAAAATATCCAATAATGCTTTATCTGAATCGCCACTAATTGGCGTATCGACAGAAGTAATGCGCTCGTTAAGCCGCATCATACGGCTCACGTCTTCAACGGGTTTATCCAGTTTCTCCGCAATTTCTTCGACACTAGGTTCGTGATCCAATTTGTGTGCCAGTTCTCTTGCAGTACGTAAATAGACATTTAACTCTTTGACTATGTGAATAGGCAGACGAATTGTGCGAGTTTGGTTCATGATGGCACGTTCGATTGTTTGACGTATCCACCATGTTGCATAAGTAGAAAAACGGAATCCCCTTTCAGGATCAAATTTTTCTACCGCACGAATAAGCCCAAGATTGCCTTCTTCAATCAGATCCAGCAAAGCTAATCCCCGATTGCTATATCGGCGAGATATTTTAACAACCAACCGCAGGTTACTTTCAATCATGCGTTTGCGTGCAGCCATATCTCCTCGAAGTGCCCGTCTCGCGAAAAGAACCTCTTCCTCTGCGGTCAGCAGAGGAGAAAAACCAATCTCTCCAAGATATATTTGTGTTGCATCAAGAACACGTTGGTTTACCCCTTGCAACAAATCCAAATCTTCATCAAGACTGGCTACATCATCCTCGTCTTTCAGCAACGCTTCATCAAAGTCATCAGCTTCCATGCTATTTTCGTCTACATCCGCATCATCATACAACTTATTAACTTTAAGCGTACTTTGGCTCATCAGCTGCTCCTACCCATGATAATGCGGGCAGGAATTTCAGATCCTGCCCCGGTTTATCGCTGCGGAAGATAACGCAGCGGGTTTACGGATTTTCCCTTATAGCGAATTTCAAAATGCAATCTTACGGAACTTGTTCCGGTACTACCCATGGTGGCAATTTTTTGCCCCACTTGAACATCCTGCTGCTCACGAACTAATACAGTGTCGTTATGAGCATAGGCGCTCAGGTAGTCATCGTTATGTTTTATAATTATTAAATTTCCATATCCACGTAATGCATTACCGGCATAAACGACTTTCCCACTGGCTGTTGAGAATACGGGTTGGCCACGACTGCCCGCAATATCAATGCCTTTATTTCCTCCCTGAGAATCAGAAAAGCCTTCAAGAATTTTGCCTTCTGCCGGCCATCTCCAACTATTAATAGTGCCGATGCCAGCACTGCTAATAGTGTTATTTACTTCTGTATCCGTTGCTGTAGATACTTTTTGATCGGTACTTTCCCTATCAGAAATAGTCACCTTTGGCAACATCTTTTCTGAGCTTGGTCTATCAATATTTGCAGGATACGCATTAATTTTTTGAAAATCAACCTGCTTAATTTTAGATTGAGTACTATTTGATGCTATTAATACACCATTCTTGGAGGTTGGATTATCTATTTTCAGGACTTGCCCAACATTTAAGCCATAAGGTTCTGAAATACCATTTCTTTGAGATAGATCACGAAAATCATTACCTGTAATCCAGGCTATATAAAACAAAGTATCGCCATGTTTGACTGTGTAGGTGCTTCCGCTGTAGCTTCCCTTGCGAATGTTTTCGTAGTTACGGTCATAGACAATCCTTCCCGGATATGAACCATTATTGGTAGCATGATTCACTAACTGACGGTTTTTGGCAGCATGATTGTCTGATACGCGATGAGTTGAAATCACAGGAGGAGAAGATGGCAATGGAGCCGACATTGATGACGGTTTAGAGAATATTCCTCCATTTTTCTCCTTATTATCAATATTCACTATTGGTGCCGGGCGATCTGGTGTATTGCTACAACCTGCCAGCACGATTCCCATAACAGTACTGGTAATTATCCACTTTATTTTTTTCACTGGGTTTCCTGAATTCATACCTTATCCCCCCATAAAGGCAATATAAGAGCAAAGAATGATGATTTATAAAGAAATTTAGAATTACAAAAGATTTAAAGCGAAATATTTTGCTTAATTTCAGAAAAAATGACAGCTAATTTAAAAGTTATAGCCACAAAAAATTAGCTGATTATGCTAGCTCGCCTTGAATTAGGGGTACAAAACGGACTGATTCGATAACTTCGCTATGAAAATCATTCCCATAACGATGTACCACTTTCAACGACTGAGAACGCTCACCGACAGGCAAAACCATCACACCACCATCGGCAAGCTGATGGAGCAAAGCCTGTGGAACTTCTGGTGGTGCAGCGGTAACAATGATGGCATCAAACGGCCCTTTTGACGGCCATCCATACCAACCATCACCGTGACGAGTTGAGATATTATGTAAGTCCAGTTGTTTCAATCTACGTTTGGCTTGCCACTGTAATCCCTTTATACGTTCCACAGAGAAAACATGTTTGGCTAAATGGGCAAGTATAGCAGTCTGATAACCGGAGCCGGTGCCTATTTCCAAGACATTGGATTCTGGCGTTACATTCAGCAACTCTGTCATGCGGGCAACAATATAAGGCTGGGATATGGTTTGCCCATGCCCAATGGGTAGGGCTGTATTCTCAT
The DNA here is from genome assembly GCF_037996725.1 of Xenorhabdus entomophaga. Lineage (NCBI taxonomy): Bacteria > Pseudomonadati > Pseudomonadota > Gammaproteobacteria > Enterobacterales > Morganellaceae > Xenorhabdus > Xenorhabdus entomophaga. The sequence continues at coordinate 1,331 of NZ_JBBMXH010000179.1, read as the reverse complement.
AAGCCTTGTGCGCCAGAGCTTCGTCAACGAAATATTCTCTGGGTACTTTGGCTATAATTTCCAACAGATGCTCATTGTGTATTCCTTGCTGGCGTAACTGCGCCAGCAAATTTTTCATTGATCGGATTAACATTCGTCAATATCCCCGACTTTTGCCAACCAATCGCTTATCAGTTCCTGAGCTTTATAAGCCGTCAAGTCAACCTGTAAAGGAGTAATGGAGACAAACCCTTCCTCCACTGCTGCAAAATCCGTTTCAGGGCCAAAGTCATTTTTTTCTCCCGGAGGGCCTATCCAATAGAGCATATTGCCTTTGGGGTCTTCCAAAGCATAAACTTCTTCAGCAGCGCAGCGGCTGCCACATCGGGTTACCCGGAACCCTTTGATTTGCTCAATAGGGATATCAGGCACATTGATATTCAGAATATTGCCCGCTCTCAATGGAAACTTTTGCAGCAACGTTAATAAGCGTACTGTTACTTCTGCCGCTGTTTCATAATGTTTATCGCCATTGAGTGATACCGCCAGTGCAGGCAACCCCAGATGGCGACCTTCCATCGCAGCCGCAACCGTGCCGGAATAAATAACATCATCCCCGAGATTGGGGCCACAGTTGATTCCTGAAACAACAATGTCAGGACGAGGGCGAACCAGTTTATTCACGCCTAAATAGACACAATCCGTCGGTGTCCCCTCCTGAACGGCAATATCACCATTGTTCAGTGTATGAATGCGCAAGGGGCGATCTAGTGTTAAGGCGTTCGACGCACCGCTACGGTTACGATCAGGTGCAACCACCTGAACATGATAGTGTTCCCGCAATGTAGCCGCTAAGGTTTGAATACCCGGTGCGGTAACACCATCATCGTTACTCAGCAATATCCGCAGCATGTAAGTATCTCATTGATTTTATTAAGTGAAACATAGCTTAATACTGTAACTTATCCTGCCTGTAATCCTATTTGTCTGGCGTGACCTACGATTGAACAATATTAAAGCTGTCAGAAAATCGTTTGATCTTAGCATGACGTTACCGGTTTTGTAGAGTGCTTTACGTTCAAGCTGAGTAAATGAAAACAGCAACCGTAAGAAACATCGCCCTGTGTTTCTGGCTCCAGTCATTGGCACTGTCACATGCTTCCATCACTATTCTTAACGGCGGCTGTTAAGCAGTGAAAATGGTGAGTTTGTTCTGAAGCAGTTTCCCAGATGGAGACGCGATATACCAATCTAACTTGAAGATGCAGGTTTTAAAATCTGAAAATTGTCAGTCAGTCGAGTCGTCAATTCTTTCGCTTTTTCTGGCAACGTGACATGAAAAAAGTGACAAA
>NZ_JBBMXH010000178.1:0-4294 GCF_037996725.1 Xenorhabdus entomophaga | reverse complement strand
TTAGGCCGTTCAAGAGGTCAGCCCATAAATCAGGATTTTCTTTCATCTTCATATTCCACCCCATTTGAACAATGGGCGTCCGTGGGGTGAACGATGGTTACCCCTGTGAGTTGTAGTAAGTGGGATGCCAACCGCAATAGGAGATACTGAGGTTCTGTGAGTGATTGCGGTGGCAGATACGAAAAAACCAGCACTCGGCTGGTTACATAACTATTTCAATAATCGAATAACTCTAATTATTGGGAGAAGGTAAAGCTGCAATGATATTTTCTAGATGAGGCAATGCTTCACGATCCCTTGGACCAAAGTAGCTAATAGATTTATCTCTAATCCAGTGATGAACTTCTAAATTGAAAGAAGTCATCAATTCGTTTGGGTAAAGTCTTGCTTCTACTGGCTTCCTCTTCCCATCATTAAACTCGTGCGTATATGTAGGGAATGAGTCGGGATCATATCCTTTGGTACGCAAGAAAGCACTAAACATTCTTCCTAATGAAATATCAGGCATTAACCTATCAGGCAATAAATACCCCCTAGATTCCAGCGGTGCCAGTAGTTTTAATGTCATCTGATCTAGCATGGAAAAGTGGGTAGGTGGAATCTTTTCTCTATTAATAAGATAGCGTTTCACATGGTAGGGCATTGTAGATTTCTGTTGCTTTGCGCCAGTCATCCAATCAAACACCCACTTAGATACAAGCACGGCAAACTTAGGTGACGCCCATTGACCTAAATTGATTGCCACTTGAGGGTGAACCCATGTACCTTGCAACTCAGGAAAACCACCTCTAACTGTTTGAATTAATTCCGTTATGTGAATTCCCATGTCGACTGAAAGCTCGGATATGAAATCACTAGTATTCTTTGAACGAGAATAATCAGCAAAATTTTTTCCAGCAGCTTTACACATAGCCGTTGCGTTAATATACCCATCATACGCACGCTGAGCTATTACCACGTTGTTCTCTTCACGAGCAATAAGTGGTAAGTCTAACTGTTTCATCTAACCTCCGTTCTAATTGCGTCAGATGAACACTCTAGCTCGTATCTAATTCATGCAAAATAACTTTTTTAGGTTATGTGACAAAGGCCACGCCATGCGCAGCCTTGGAATAACTATTTGAATTTGTTCCGATGCCGGAATTCCGGTAACGGGATCGAGGTGTTGATCGAAATGGTTAAAATCACACCCATCATATTGATTTAACAACAATATAGGTGTTGACCGACCCCGATCACTTTGAGTTGCCAACTCTGAGTTGACTACTGAACTTATTTCCCGTTCGGCTTCTCTCTTGCCGCCCAGTATCTATCATGCTCTTCTGGTGTGGCCTTTTGGTCTTCGAAAACATCACCAATTTTCAAGCCATCCGGTAATAGCGCCCAAGCAACATAGAAATATCGAGGTTCAAATTCTTCCCCTATCCACCGATGAATACCTGAGTATTCTCCTTCATCCCAAAAACGGACATAGCCAATATGCCAGCCATCGCAAGGATTTAAAACCAATACCTCTTTGCCGTTCATATCAAATGTAGGTTGCTCAGAGGCAGGACGGATAACTAAGGACTCTGTGACTGACGCAGACATACGTTCTCCCAGAAAGCAAAAAGCCCCGCGAATGCGAGGCTATGGAATCAGGGTGTAAATTAGGGTTATTTCCAGTTGAAGCAAAAATGCAGTGTATTGCCTACGTTTTGTTTCAGTAGGTCGCCTAATTGTTTTGCACCGTCAGAAGTATGACTATAACCACTTGAACCACTAGGAGGGCCAAGATGATAAGTTGAACCATTAACTATTACTTCAAGATTCTTATTCAGCAGGTCTGGTTGGTTTTGAGTATCAACCTGTAAGAACAGATTGCTAAAAGTACTGATAGGGACTTCCAAAAGAAAAAAAGATGATATTTTTCCAATATCTAGAGTGTTTTGAAGATTAGTCAGAGTGCCAAAAGGAGAGCTGCGTGGGTTCTTTTTCGTGTTCGTCCAATACCCCCAATATTGTGCCTCGCCGCCATTATATTGGCTAGTCCCAACTTTAAGATCAAAAGACAGCATGCAATCAACTGGTTTTGGTTTAACTAAAGCCCAATCACAAGCCATCATATCGTCTTGTGTCGGTTGCCATACCTCAAAACTATTATGTTTACGTTTTTTAATAAGATAAGACTGTCTATCGTCTTCGACTTTCTCCGATTTAGGAGTAAGCCCTATATATTCATTGGGGTAATCCCAATTACTGCGATACATTAGATTTCCTAAATACAATTGAATCATCGCCCACGGATATGAGCCAATAGGTGCAACTGCATCGTGATTTTTGTATTGATCTGGGTTGATAAAGCAATTTTTATCTGTATTTATATTTTCTGGCTTATTAACGTCAGACATCATTTCCTCACTTATTAATCGTTAAAGTTAAAGGTCATTTCATCTACTGCTAACTAGTCAGTTAATATTACTTAGGTTAGGTTTTTATCTCAATTGAATACCAAATGGTAGAATTAATACGCATTAAAATATGGCTGCGCATTATAAAATATGCCTATTCATCGAGTGCGTGATTCAGTGAGGTGTATATTTGAAGTTTGCTGCTAATTCCGAATACCCTTTATTGAATATAGGGCAATAAAAAACCCCGCACTGGGCGAGGTCTGAAATTAATAAGCTGTGTGACACTGCTATCACTCTTATCACAATATACTGACTTTTGTAATTACGCAACCGAATTGACGATTTCTTTTTGTACGCATTTATCCAGTTCCAAAATCACATCTGAAACAGCCAGTACTCCTTCAATAAATCCCTCCGCGGCCTGCAACCGCTTTGCCACTTCATTATGGGAAATACCTAACTTGGTTCCCATCGCTCTTAATGGCAGTGCCTTAATGTAGTGCAAGACGATCAGCTGGTAGTAATAAGGATTATGCTTCTTCAACCGCAGAACGGCGGCATCAATAGCAAATCCATCATCATCACAACATTGTGCACGGGTCTTTCGGGTACTGGGTGTCAACCCCTTGAATCCAGCAGCAACGGGTGCCCAGTCAACCGCACTGTTTCCCTCACTGGCCCATGTTCCCCATTGACTGAGTATCATCCGCATATCACGCATTTGCACATTCCCCCACCCGCATCCCCATCAAGCCCTTTTCTTTCTGACCGTGTAAGTTAAGTAATTTTTTCATCATGCCTCTCTGTACTGTCCTTTCGTCTTCCCATGTGATGTTGTCTCAAAACCCCTGTTTGTTGTCTCATGTTGTCTCAATTTAAAAGTAAAAATAATTATTATTCATACACTTAATAAAAATGAGACAACCGAGACAACCGAGACAACAGGTTTTACCCCCCACATGAGTCCTTATTTTTCGTTGTCTGATTCAGGAATGAGCACCATGATATAAGCCCGTTGCTGAATGCCCCCCAGATGCTTAAGGCGGGGCGTCTTGCCCTGAAAACTTCGCCCACTGGCTGGCTTCTTAAGGATGCCGGTTTTCATTAACGTATCTGCGAACATATCCACGTTAAACCCTTTGGCAATCTCCTGTTTGAACGTGGCGGGCAGTGTATAGAAAATAATCTGTGCATCATCATGTCCCCCTTTTTTCTCCCGGTAACCCGCTAAATCCCGTATCGGCAGATCCCTTTCGTCATAAGGCAGCGGGGCATAACGGCTCATGCCATGCGCATTCAGAAATGAAACGGCCTGCTCGACAATCTGTTCCAGTTCTTTGTTGCCTGTCCCGAACTCAGCCACCCAGACATTAAAGATATATTGCAGCGCATCCCGGCACGCGCGTTCATTCCACCCGGTCACCGCACGCCCTAACAGCATGGCAGCCTCCAGCACCGCAAAGCGATCACTGACCCGCTGCACCTGTTCACCGTAGCTTTCAGGTATCAGTTTGCTCCATCGTGACTGTGCGTCGATATAGGCTTGTCTGGCGGCTTCTTGATGGGTAGCCAGATATTCAATCCACGCCCTGCCTGCCGCGCCGTGATGTTCCCGACAACCCCGCTTTAGCGCATCGGCATGGGCCTTGCCACTGTCCAGCCCGTGCAGGGTCTTGGCCCTTTCCATCGGGATATTCAGTAACCGGACCAACTGCCCGGCATTGATTTTGATCCCGGCTTCCATCAAGAACGTAGGGATATCTTTCTCGCCCGTACTGATCGCCACGGTTCGCCAGCTGGTCAAAGGACGGTTACCCCCTTCTTTTGCCCCCTGTATTTTCCCCTTGCCGTTAAACAGGGTATAGGCTGAGGTGTGGACATGTTTAGGGTTCGCGCCTTGC
>NZ_JBBMXH010000177.1:0-4344 GCF_037996725.1 Xenorhabdus entomophaga | reverse complement strand
GGGAGTACTTAGGTCAAAATGCCTTCAAAACACCACAAAGAAAATCATGTAAAAACAAGACATTGAATGCATGTTTTGAAAGACTTAATTATTAAGATCCTGTATATGAGCTGAAGTTAAAGGAAAAAATCAGACTGAAAGATAAACGGTAGAGTCCAACTGGATGGACTCTACCGTTTATCTTATGCTTTCAATTTTTCACGTACAGCCATCAACGCAAATCCTAATAAATTCAGACCATTCCACGTCAAGGGATTCTGTATATTGGGCAAATCTTCTGCCAGACCGATCCCCCAGATACGGTCAACAGGGCTAGCCTCGACTAATATTTTATCCCCAGTATTTAATAAAAATTCTGCCAGTGGTCTATTCTGGGAAAATTTTGCCAGATTACCCTCAATCACTATTTTCAATCGATGTTCATCCCAAATCGATTGGTTAAAACCACGTATCTCTCGGCCATATGCTTTCGTGGCGCCTGGATTTTTAGCATTGATAATTTTTTCCAGAGCGTCGAGATCATTAAACAAGCGAGCTTTCCCCGCCATCATATAGTGCTCCGCACTTGCATATTTTACATCATTAACAGTAAATTGAACTGGATACCACTGGCTTAAACAAGACTTGGTTATGTGGTTGGTATGATTGGTTTTATGCCCCCAGAAAAAAAGATATTTCAGCTTTTTTCCTGATTGGTATAAATCACATAGTGTTTTAATATCCATATTAACTCTCTATAAAACGCTAATTTAGCTTAAATGCATAAATACGCTCCTATCATACAATTTTTTTTATATTTGTCGATGAATATCCCAGCAGTTTTATTGATATAGAATAAGAACCTCAAATATAAGTTTGAATAAAAGTAACAAACATAAAAAATGGCAAATAAAAATAATTACATGTTCTCTGAATAACTTATCATATTATCTTGAAATCATTTAATATTTGCTCTTCGCCCAATAACAAAAACGGCAACCAATCCCACCAAATCGACAGTGATTAAAGTGCCAGCAAATAACATTTCTCCTTTCAATGCAAAAACAGTAGCAATAATTAAGATGAACATGGTGATAAAAAAGCCCATCCATTGCCCTCTTCTGTCCCGGCTTATCAGGCCATCAACTGCTTTTTTCTGTTTCTCATGGCGAAAAGCCTGCTCTTTTTCCCCGAAAGAAAATAGTCTTTCTGCACAACCAGGTAGAATTTCCTCATAGTTTTTTAATGCATCAGGGGATGGGAAGGATGAACAGCAAGAAACCACCTGATTTTCGATTAAATCTACACTGGCCGAGTCAATATTTAAAGTATCGCGATAATCGTTTGCGGGCATGATATCAAGAATACTCCCTATCACTCTGAAATAATGACGAATGTTAGAATTCATGTTCTCTCCTGAGCAATATACACAAAAAACATCTTAATAAAATCAGCGAAATAACTAAGTCCAACCTATAATTTAGTTGAATTAATTATACTTTTGATATTTTTTTCCCCCGTAGTACAGCCTGCTTTTGACTCGGAAATGGGCGGCATTCTTCCGCTTTATAGGTTCCATCTTCTTGACGAATCAAAAATATTTTACGCCCAGATCGCAATGCTTTACTGATCGCAGTTTGATGAACACCAACCAAAAGTGCTGTTTTGGCTTGGCCATTTAATTTTACATATTCTGATAATGGAATTTTTTCCATGCCGTTCCTCCTGTCTATTTCAGAATAATATCTAAAGTACTAAATATTTCAATACTTTTAGTATTTATCATTTCAATAGCATTGGTATTAAAATGAGTGCATGAAAAAGAAACTCACAGTAGAACAGCTTGCAGATGCCGCACGCTTAAAAGCACTCTTTGAGTCTAAGAAAAAACAACTTGGCATCTCTCAAGAAATACTTGCAGAAGAAATTGGCAAGACTCAAAGTGCGATTTCACACTATCTCAATGGCATCAATGCCCTTAATTTGGAGATGGCAGCCTATTTTGCCCAAAAATTGGACGTCAAAATTGCAGATTTCAGCCCATCGCTGGATAAACAGGCAAGGAAACTCGTAGCCGTTCTTTATGGAGATAATGCTGCGTTTTCAGCTCATCCAAATCCTCAAAAACAATATCCACTACTCGAATGGGTAAATGTAGATCATTGGTGCGAAGAGCCAGCGCCTAAATATCATACAAATGATGTCGAAAAGAGATATGAAACTTCTGTCGAATGTTCACAACGTGCTTTTTGGTTGGAAGTCAAAGGAGATTCGATGGTGTCGCCGAATGGATTAAGCGTACCACAAGGCATGATCATTTTAGTTGACCCAGAAGTGAAACCTACAACCAATAACTTGGTCGTAGCAAAACTTGATGGTGAAAAAGAACCCACTTTCAAGCAATTGATCACTGAGGGATATGATACCTTTTTAAAGCCATTGAACGCCCAATATAATATGATTCCCCTCAATAACCATGTGCATATTATCGGGGTGGTTGTAGAAGCAAAGATTGGGAAACTACCTTGAGTAATAATATAGAACTATTGTTCCAATTATATCGGCCACTTTTTTGTTTACTGATTTGTTGATTATTCTCACTCCCCTAAAAATATAGTGAATTATATTTCTTGGGGAATTGATTAACTTACTTCCTCCATTAACTTCAAATTTAGACTTACTGATTTAATCTAAGTCAGAACCTATGTTAAATTGTTCCATGATATTCAACGATACACACAATGCCCAGAGTGTTTCCAGATTGTGATTCCCGTTACCAGCCTCCAATTGTGACAGCGTGGATTTTGCAATACCGGCGCGTCGTGCAACTTCCGCCAGTGAAAAACCTGTACGTACCCGCTCACGGACTAAACTTTTTGCAATTACGCTGATTGGCTCTGTCATGCTATTACTCCAGCGTTCCGGCCCATCATTAGCCAAGGAGCAGTCGAAAAAAAGACGAAGAAACTACCTCTCCCTGCGCTCTGGCAGAGCGTGTACAGCCAGAAATTCAGGCGTTTTACAGAAAACCTGATCATCCACTTCTAAGACATGACACAACGGAGTTACACCTGCTTTATCAGCCACTCCTTTTAACCATTCGCGTTGCTTACGTGTAATAGATAGAAATGCTTTATGTAGGGCTGGCTTACCAAATATAGCAAAATCATACTAATATGTCATAATATCCAAATCCAACATGATAAGGCATAAAGTGAAATGGGTTACAGTCTAGATTTTCGAAAACGAGTACTGGCATACAAAGATAAGCATTCGTTGACTTTCGAACAAACGAGTGCCCATTTTGAGATTTCTATTCGTACCCTGTTCCGGTGGAGTCATAAAATAGAACCTTGCATGACGCGTGATAAGCCTCCCATGAAAATTCCTGATGAGGTGCTCATCGCGGATGTCCAAAATTTTCCTGATGACTATCAATGGGAAAGAGCAAAGCGCTTAGGGGTCTCACAATCGGCGATTCATTACGCGTTGAAACGGCTTCGCCTCACTCATAAAAAAAACCTTAAAACATCCTCGCGCTGATCCTCAGCGTCGTCAGGCGTTTGTCGAACGCATCAGCGGCTATAAACAGGAAGGCAAACCGATTGTGTATTTGGATGAAAGTGGTTTCGCGCAGTCAATGCCACGGATATACGGGTATTCAGAGAAAGGGCAGCGTTGTTTTGGTACACAGGATTGGCACGCGAAAGGCCGTATTAACGTGATTGGAGCAATTCTCGAAAATACGTTCATCACCTTAAGCTTATTTACTGGCAACATTAACGCCGATGTCTTTCATGCGTGGGTGACGCAGGATTTATTGCCCAAACTCCCACACGGTGCCGTGATAGTCATGGATAATGCGCGTTTTCATAAACGACTTGATACGATACAAGCGATAGCAGAGAGTCAATATCAATTAGAATGGCTGCCCGCTTATAGTCCGGACTTGAATCCCATAGAACACAAATGGGGTGGGGCAAAAGCGATAAGAAGACAAAAAAGATGTTCAGTTGATGAGTTGTTCACCGAGCACATCGAATGTGTCAGGTTATGTTGATTCTGCTATACATTGGGACCATCTCGAACAACTAACGAACTATTTTCCGTATAGAAGTCCATTAGAAAATCAAAATCTTCCCCAGTAATAGCTTTGTCAGCCTTCGCTATCAAACTCGTTAATGTTTCAGTGTACTGTTTACATTCTTTCTCTGAATACATATTTACTCCTTAGAGGAAAGCCAGTTAAGGCGTAATAAGTATCCCCCGGCATAGCCGGGGGTTTTTCATATGCGCCTATAAGGCTCTCTTACCAGCCGCGCCCTAACAGGCGCATCGCAATCTGACATTTGCATTCTATTGATT
>NZ_JBBMXH010000176.1:0-4474 GCF_037996725.1 Xenorhabdus entomophaga | reverse complement strand
AGACACAGGACAGGTGGCCTTGATGCGCAGCTTGCGACGACCAGCGGCAACATCAGCCCGAAGAGTATCGATTTCAATCTTGGCATTGGCGAGTTCCTGCGTGTGTCGGGTATCTAATTCGTGGAGTTGCTTGATGCGCTCTTGCTGGGTGGTGTTGATAGCGACTTGTTCTGACAGGGATTGGCTGAGTAACTTATTCTCTTTCCCTAACTCAATATTTTCGTCAATCAGGTAATTACAAAGAAAACCTAGCAACGCAACGCCAACGAGTGAGAAAACCTGTAATTTCCAGTTCATAGCAATTCAAACGCCCGTTCGAAAACATCATCGGAATAAGGTTGCTTGCCGTTCTCGTGCCGGATAATGGATTTAGCCAGCGCAATCAGCGTGGGCTTATTGATGTCGATTTTCTCGAACTGGTCAACATTGAGCGCCTTAGCAACACCGTTAATATAGGCAGTAGTGTTATTCTCGCTATTTGGCGCATAGCGATTAATCATCTTAGATACGCTGTTGTGACCGCCCTTGTGGTAATTGGTCAGCAACTTCATAAGTGCCCGGATACCATGCTCCGCAGTCTCGAAACGACAGAAGCGCTTTTCAATCTTTGGGTCATGCTTCAATTGACCCTGCCACTTATTAGCGGGATTGTGGTCAATATTGCCGGGGTTGTTATTACGAATGCCTCTGGTCATCTTGGGTCATCTGTCAGTCTGTTCCAGAAATACGTGAGAGCGATACTTCCCATCGCACCGCACATGCCCGCACTGGCGAATGTCATGTATAAGCTCAGTCCTGCCTCGAGGCTGATAAAGCCCCCTATCAGTCCGGTGAAGCCCGAAACGACTACCTGAGCCACTGCCCCGAACCAACTCCAGCGGGCATTACTGGTTTTTATATCGATAATGTAGCGGACTATCCCGCCCCATGCTGAAAGCAGTAGCAGTATCAGCCATTGATACAGTTCAAAGCCGCTTGGGTCTTTATTTGGCATACGCATATTCCACCCCATTTGAACAATGGGCGTCCGTGGGGTGAACGATGGTTACCCCTGTGAGTCGGTTAAAAGTAATGGGTTGATAGTTAAGGTAAGCTGCCAGGTCAGCCAAAAATCAATCAACCGAAGTGATGGCTGATTAGCTTCGGCGAGAGATCAATATGAGTAATTATTCAGACCTATTATTGATAATAAAAATGAGAGTTTGCCAAAACAATGGAATGCCCACTTCTTCTATGTCCGGGAAAAATAATTACCGCGTTAATCAAGTATGGCATCGTATTGAGCAGATATTTGTCCTTGAGTGTATTTTGGATGAATACAGGAAAAAATATGGCTCACCTCATTCACCACTTGAAAATGAAAAAGCACTACACCATATGATTCTCGAAATAACAAAGTGGAGCCTACCAGAAATACGAGCACTTTCTTTTAATGACAGTATGTTCATTATCTCAGAGCGTTTACGGAGAGAAAACATGCACCCTGACGCCCAGGGGTATTTGAATTCACTTGACTTCCCCGCTACCTCTTACCCGCTTGACGAGTTTTCTGAAAAAGATTGGGATCCCAAGGGAGACTCAATTTACCTTCAAAGCCGTACATAGCCCTCTGGTTAAGCTCTTTTTCTATTTCAGCAAGCTGCTCAGTCAGGGCAGCTTTTTCTCTCAGTAGTGCGTTATACCTTGAGATAAATATTTTCTGCTGCCCTAACCAGTATTCCAGCTCTTCACTGTCCATATTGGGGTTAAAAAAATAAGGTTCTTCAATACGCTTTTCCATCATTCACCTCTCTAGTGAGTTAATAGGATTCCAACCACAACAATTTGGAGTGTTGAGACGTTGCGATGGCGAATTAGGTAATAATCAATATCGAGCGCCCAGATATAGACGCTCTGTATTGATCATGCGGCCTGACTTACTGATTGGCCTCGACAGATCGTGCGAACAGTGTCACCTGTCAGAGTGGTTATGTAAGCTTGGTCTGTTTTTTTGATGTCGCGATTAATCAGATTACCGTTTTGGCTATGTTCAACACGGGCGATAACATCAGGGCTATCTTTCGGGTAAAACTCCAGACGGTACATGTCCCCCAAGATCCATGACTCTTCGACTGAACGACCGTTTCTGACTGTGATTAGCTTTAATGCGTACATGGTTAATTTCCTCATTGCGTAGGTAATAAAAAAGGCCACCTAAGTGACCTTCGATATAATTTGGTGGAACCTCTCGGAATCGAACCGAGTCCTAATGCTTTTCAGGCATCCGCGCGAACCCTCTACGCCAAAGTTCCAGATATAAAAAAGGCCACGCCATGCGCAGCCTTGGAATAACTACTTGAATTAGTTCCGTTATGGGATTTCCGATATCGAGAAATTGGAATATTCATCTAAACATCCCGAACTCTTGCGGGATTTTGAACTACCAAAAATCTTTTGGTGGTTGAGTTGTAAACTCTGAGTTGACTACGGGTAGATAGCAAAAAACCCCGCGAGTGCGAGGCTTGGAGTCAAAATGGAGGCTTGGGGGTTATTTCCAGTTGATATACAGACGCTTGGTTACACCTGTTTGTTTCAAAATGCTACTTAATTTTTGCACTTTAGCATTGCTTTCATACCAACTGAAATAGCCATGTTCTAGGGGAGTAAAAAAGTTTGAGGGTTTACCAAGGTTATAGGTTAATCCATCAACAATGATATAAAGATCTTTATTTTTAAATAAGTCTTCCAACCCTGTAGAACTTTCTGTGGCCAAATAAGGGGATACTCCAAAAATAAACAGAGGAACCCCAGGCCCTGTCTGATCTATCCAATAGAATGTTCTAATTTTCGCAATGTCTGTCCTATTTTGGATTACATCCAAAGAACCAAATGCAGGTTCTTTTTTGCTTGCTTCTTCTTCACTGAAATATCCCCATTTAGATTCAGTATGATCATCCCATCCGACTCCTAAGGTAACATCAATAATTAGCAAATAATCTTCAACAACAATTTCTGGATTATTAACGTCAGACATAAATTCCTCACTTTATTATTCGTTAAAGGTCATTTCATCTACTGCTAACTAGCCAGTTAATATTACTTAGGTTAGGTTTTTATCTCAATTGAATACCAAGCGGCAGAATTAATACGCATTAAAATATGGTTGCGCATTATAAAGTATGTCTATTCATCGAGTGCGTGATTCAGTGAGGTGTAAATTCGAAGTTTGCTGCTAATTCCGAATACCCTTTATTGAATACAGGCAACAAAAAACCCCGCCGAAGCGAGGTTTAAATATTCGTAGTGAGTATGGTTACAAGTTCCCACTATTTGAAGATGTTAGACCAAGGCCGGACAAAATGCAACGGTTTATTTTGTCACCGCATTGAATGCAACTTCTGCTCGCTTTTCTTCCGTGTAGCACTTCTCCACCAGCTTCTGATAAAAGGGCTTCCAGTTCCGTCGCCATGTTCTTTCGTTCAGTTCCGGTAAGTAAGCCTTGATTGCTGTGTAAGCCACCGACGACGGTACTTTGCTGTAACCTCGCCCCGAACATCGCGGGCAGATTTTATGAACGGGTATACCCTGCAATGCCGTCTGTTCCTCATCAAGCACCAAGCCACGTCCCTTGCAGCGACAACGATTTGACAGAACGCCCTTACCGTTGCAAGCTTGGCACAATTCGTCCACCAGCTCATCTTTGATATTTGGCTCAACGATCACCACTCCATCAATGTTCGTGATGCCCGGGTGCTTCACCACGGCTTTCACTCTGCAAGTAATCCCCTTACCTTGGCACTCCGAACACTGACAGGTTGACGCGGCTGAACGGGCGTAATTTTCAAACGCCATCTTGGACAAGATCACCAGACATTGCCCCAGTTTATTCCCGGCGGCCTTCGAGATCAGTTTCGGTACAGTTCGCCTTGCGTATCGGGTCAGTTCTTCCACAGTGCTGAATTTGTCTTCTTCACTGACGTTGTTCTTGGCAAAAAAGGCCGTCATGCCAAATTTAGCCTGTGATTCAGCCATCCCTAAAGCCGCAGCGGTATCCATGCCTTTCATTCTATCCGGGGCGGTACTGGTGGAAGCATCACTAAAGGTCGGTGATTTCGGGTGAAAGTGTTTTAATGCTGATTCGAGTTTCATGCAGCACATTCCCCCACCAAATTGAGGATAATCTTGTCCGGCAGCATACCCATGAAGCCCTGTTTTTTCTGACGGTGTAAGTTAAGTAATTTTTTCATAATGCCTCTGCTGTACTGTCCTTTCGTCTTCCCATGTGATGTTGTCTCAAAACCCCTGTTTGTTGTCTCATGTTGTCTCAATTTAAAAGTAAAAATAATTAAAATTCATATAGTTAATAAAAATGAGACAACCGAGACAACTGAGACAACCGATTTAGCCCTCACATGGGAAATTATTCGTCGTCTGATTCAGGCACTAACACCATGATATAAGCCCGTTGCTGGATACCCCCTAAGTGCTTAAGGCG
>NZ_JBBMXH010000175.1:0-4499 GCF_037996725.1 Xenorhabdus entomophaga | reverse complement strand
TGCGGTGCACCCAGCCAAAGAAATAAGCTTAAAAAAGCGAGTTGGTGTGATGATTATCGGGCAAGAGTTTTCTTTGGGTGAAAATTAATCAGAGTATGCTCGCGCCCTGGGAAAACCATTAGCACCTAATTCGTGGATATGTGATCCATGGGCAAATATAGCTTGTCCAGCGGTGTATTATCCTCTTGAGTGGAAGCTAAAAATGCAAAAATGGAACGATAGGAAAAAATATATTAGAAGATTTACAGATCAGTGCATCCCTCCTACCGACAATTATACATATTTCCTTATCGAAAATAGTGTTCAAACAATTATTCTATTAGCGCAGATTACACTGAAAAAAGAACCTGAGACTCCAAAAGAAAATCTAAGTAGTGTGTTCTCTTCTCTTTCTAAAAATGGGTTATGGCCATAATTAAATTTTTTAACCTGAGCCATGTATAGAAACCCAAAAGTATACATAATTTAATTTGTTACAGATGACTGGTTATGTCAGCCATCTGTAACAAGATTGCATTTTTCATTTTCTAAGTGGCATACGGATCGCAGCTGTAACTATCGACTTCGCCGTGAACATCAAAATAGTTTCAGTTGTTTTATTTCAATAAAAAACATTAACTATGATTTATAATTTAAATTATTTTTACAAATAAGGAGGTCTTTTTAGCTGATGAAATTTAATTATTAGCTGATAAAAAAAAGGAATTTGAATTGGTAAGATAAAAAAGAGACATTATATAAATAACCAATTTTGAAATTCACATTAAATAAAAAATGAAATAATAAAAACAAGATAAAACCAAAATAATTTTAACACACCCAACTCGATTATTTGAATAAAAAAACAGCACAATAATTATTCTTGCACAAACTACAACCAGTAAATAAAAAACTTAAAGTAACTATATCTTAAGGTAACATAACAAAGCACCAATATGCATTTTCATCCAATAAATAAAAAGTATAAAAGCTAATATTTAAGCTACTCAATCAAGAGGTAACCAATGAAAAACTCAGAACAAATAACACTCTCCCCTCCTAAATTCACCCAGGCATATGGAACCAATACCATTAACATACATGACGTTAATGAAATGGGAAATAAATATCTATTAATGGAGGTACCAAGATATGATCATGAAGAGATTGGAGATGAAATATTTGGACTTCTTTGCTTAAATGGTGATTGCTCATCAAGTAACAATGCTGGCGTTATAAAATCCCTTCCATATACTATTACACCAGATAAAGAGAAAGAATCTCCATACTATTTACTGTTTCTTGTAGATGAAATTTCTCTATATGGAACCTATCAAGCTCAATATAAAATAATAAGTCATGGAAATGAACGTAACTCACCAACAGTGAATATAAACCTTATTACATCTATTTCTAAACATACTCCTGCTATAGCCATATCACTGCCAAAAGAGACTAAATTTCTTAATAACCAAATGGTTTTTGTTATGGTTGAGGCAATAAACATCTATCCCAAAGATGCATATAATATTTCTTCATTTAAAATAGTTCCTGATGATGGCCAAGATACTATTATTGTAACTCCAGCTTCGAAGTTCAATAATTATAACACAACCGGTATTCCAATCGTTAACCAAGGATTTTTTTTAACAATTGTAAATAAAAACACAAAGACAAACGCCAAATTCACAGTAAGTGCTCTTAATAAGAGCGGTGCTACTGCATCAACTCTTCAACCACTAACAGTTACTCATGATATATTACCGTTAGTACCAAATCAGCTGATTAAACTAGAAACTGAAAATGAATTTATAGAATTACCAGAAACTGAGAATCTAATAACTGATAAAAACAGCAAGTATAGTTCATATGTGGGAAGACTCACCACTTCAAATGGCGCAGGAATTCCGAACGTTCAGATTTATATAGCAAGTCAACAAGATAAACAATTATCTACCCCACTTATAAATATAACTACAGAACCAGGAGCAGGCAATACAGGAGATAAATATGATATTCATCAGTTAGAAGGAAAAGATTTCTTTTCAATAATAACGGACCCACAAGGTTTTATAAAGTTTCGTGCATATCCAATAAAATATACATCAGTAAGAGTTGATTTCCTTACAGGAATACCAGAAATAAATCCTTTCTATTTTGCATCGTCGATATATGTGTTTAAAACAAACACTATGTTTCCTGAACTTGCTTTTCCTTCCGTAGTTGGAATACAAGAAAATGGTAAAATAGTAAAAATACCCAGGGATGATAAGTTTAGTGTAAACATTGATTCATATGAAGGTATTAATAATATGGATAGGCTGGTGTTTTTCGTAGGAAAAAATCCACAAAATACAAAACAATTACTTCCAATATACACAGTTCAGGATACAAATACTATAAAAAATCGAAATTTTAATTTTTCCTATGATCAACTGGAGCCTAATCAAGGCTTGGGTTTAAGTTTTATGGCAATACCACAAATAGGAAATCCCAAATATTCTTTTCCATTATATATAAACTACTTTCAAGATGAAAATAATCCAGACGATAATAAAGATAAAGTTTATGACAAAGTTATTGTATATTCTACTACCACTCCTCCTAAACCCAGTGATACAGAGGGTATAATTCATGAATCATCTGCGATAACCTTCAATACAATAAGTAAGAATATTGAACTTAATGGGAGTATTAACAATGGTAAAACAGGATTATATGTCATTATAAAATTAGCAGCTAGTCAGAATGAAAAGAACTTACCTAAATATGGAAAAAAGGGATATTTAAGGGTGTCCGCTACTGGAAAAAAAGATAAAACAATTGATTTTATATTAGATGAAAGTAATGTTCTTACAGATGGTCAAGAAAAGTATATAAATATTCCAATTCCATTCTGTGATCTTATATGGATTGGGCTTTCCGAAGATATAACATCCCAACTATATATTGACTATACAATCACAGATAGTGATTCAGGTAAGTTAGAAAAAAGTAAAATTTGGGTAACTGATATTGATACTGTTATTTTAGGAGATTCTCCAGATATCAACTACGGTTGTATATCTTAGAATAAAAATCTTAGTTTTAAAACCCAATAAATTATAGATTGGTATAGTCATTATTGGAAAAATGAAATTATGACATCTGACTTATAACCAAAACTACGCTAGACTGTATCATATACCAATGGATTTCAAGGTGCAGCGCGACGATAAGGGAACTCACTACCGAACATAGTCAACTATGTGATTGAAAAATTGAGTATAATCAACAAAGCTACAACTTGAAAAACTATTCAAAATAAAAACCCCGGAATGGGGTTTTTATTTTATTAATATTTCTTATTTTGTTGATGTCTTTTCTGAGGTTAAGCCTAATTTTTCAGTTATTTCTTTTACTTCTGCGTTATTTTCTAGCTTGTTCTTTTCATATTTATTAAGGCTTGAAGATAAGCACTCTATGTCTGTCACCTTACAAGTTTTAAAATCATCCGTTACTATAGACGAAACTTTAGCAAACAAAATGATTTTCTTGTCAACTTCAGTTGCCTTGTCTGGATTTTTCGAAGCGTTATTTATAGATGATACTAACTTACTGACCAACTCATCTTCAGCTACTGAAACTGGAACACAATCACCTAATGTTGGAGAACCGATGATAACGCTTTCACCAACACATGAATATTTAACCTTTTGGTTTCTATTCAGTTCAGCGGCAAGATCTCTATATTTTCTGGCAAAATTGACGTGAACTTTATTAAACATGTCTCCTGTTTTCAAAGTAACAACAGGAATGTCACCAATGCTAGAATCTATAGAATCAACGATACCAGTGATGATGATTTTTTTACCTTTATAGATTTTATCACCTCTAGCCTCATTACTCGCGTACACCCTTTCCATCTCTTTCGCTGTTACAACAATGTAATCTGTATTTAGTTCTGAATTACCACCTTCAAAACCCATTTTCACATCTTTACGAATTACATTTTCAATAACGTTTGATTCATTTTCAGTTAACTTAATCGCATTGCTACTGGATGAAGTCGTTCCTGATGATTTATCATCTTTACCAGCAATGATCCCGATTACGATAAGAACGACAAATACTATCCCTACCCATTTCAATATTTTTTTCATTTAGATACCTATTTACATCATATTAGCTAACTATCCAAACCGACGCATTTCATGCGAGCATCTGATATCACGTTTTGTCAGTGTTTTTTCTATCACTGTTATGCAGCCCCTTACGGAGCTGCCTGGCGATTAGTTTGCTGCAACAGTTTGTTTACTCTTTTCTTTTTTCTTTAAAATCATTGAAATAATGATTGCCAATACGAAAAGAACAATATGGAAACCAACATAGAACCAATAAAGCCCTATACCATCTTCCCCATTACTATGCATATAGCAGAATCATACTAATATGTCATAATATCCAAATCCAACATGACAAGGCATAAAGTGAAATGGGTTACAGTTTAGATTTTCGAAAAAGAGTCCTGGCATACAAAG
>NZ_JBBMXH010000174.1:0-4510 GCF_037996725.1 Xenorhabdus entomophaga | reverse complement strand
CGGTGCACCCAGCCAAAGAAATAAGCTTAAAAAAGCGAGTTGGTGTGATGATTATCGGGCAAGAGTTTTCTTTGGGTGAAAATTAATCAGAGTATGCTCGCGCCCTGGGTTGCAACCGTTGAGGCTTCGCTACTTATCGTAATGGAAATAAATAGTGCGTCAAAACAGTTAGTCAAAAATTTCATTTGGTCAGATGTCTTATTTCAATAATCCGATAAAATTTCAGGTCATGTCCATACATTCTGCGTATTGTGTGGAATATGTGTTTTCATCATTTTTAATGTATCACAATGAGAAAAATCGATTTGGCTGATTTAACTTAACTGTTAAGGTTAGTTTTTTCGTTATTGAATCAATAATGAAAATAGTTAAATTAGAACACCTTTAATGTGCTGCGAAATGGATTAAAAGAAGTGATGAGTGATACCAATGAAAAGGGTAAGGGCAGGAAGAATAAAAAACACACTGACTACTTTATTCCTTATAAAACGACATATGATTTACGCTTAAGTAAAAGGGAACCTAATTTAATCAACATACTGAGACAGGTTCAAGGCTATGAATATGGCTTTTTTACCGTGTTAGGTGTCCGCCCTTTGTCTCAACGGAATGGCGGAAAAAATAATTCGATTTATGTCGTCAGATGCCGGTGTGGTAAATATGCTGTCAGGACATTAAAAGCCATTAAAAACCCGAACAATATGAATGATATGTGTGTGCATTGCCAGCATCTATTTAGTCAAAGACGGAAAGCAATCTTTCACACGACAGGAAACGATGTGGATTTGTCAGAATTAACCGGAATTAAATATAAAATGCCTTTAGAAATTAAAGAATAAGAAAATAGCGCCGTACTTCGGAATTGAATTCTCGGAGGACACCTGATGCTATACGTGAGAGTAGTCCAGCCCAGGCTAATTATCAGGTAGAACGGAGTAAGAAACACCTGGCTATGGGGAAAACTAAATAGCAGTGCCCTGTGTGTTGAGAGAGCAAAATCATCAGGCAATGTCACAGTGTGGTGATTTGGGATTGAAAAATTCAGTCAGGAAAAGTGAGGAATGGGATGGATCGTACTATCAGATAACCGCCTCATATCAGTACGCTATCAGACCGCCTGAAACCGTCAACAAAAATCCTTTTATGCTCCGGTGGCGTGAATGTTCTATGTGAGAAATCGTCTTTAATTTCCCGTTAATCATTTCGATAATAAAACGCTTTGATAGCATTCTCTTATCCCACTCAGTAGGCGAGTAGGCGTGCACAAGTGCCCTATTCCCACATATCACCACTTCAGTACACAACTAGCCTTCATCTTTTAGGTGAAAATATCGTTTTATGAACTGGGTGAGTGGGTCGCAACTCACCCAGTTTGATATTCTCTTTACTGACGGATAAGCCGTCCCGTCAGAGGGGCACTTTCATAATTACTTCTGAAAGGGTTAATATCCAGCCCGCCACGTCTTGTATAACGGGCAAATACGGTTAATTTCTCTGGTCGGCAATAATGCATAATATCATTATAAATTCGCTCTACACATTGTTCATGAAACTCGTTATGTGTTCTGAATGAGATGAGATAGCGCAGCAGTTTTTCATGATTAATTTTTGCGCCCTCATAGCGAATAACAACGCTGCCCCAGTCAGGTTGGTTTGTGACCAGACAATTTGATTTTAAGAGATTTGAATGCACTGTTTCAGAGACAGTATCCGTTTCCGTCGAAGCGGCATCTGCCAGTACCGTAGCATCGAAGTCATACCCGTCTATTTCGATATCCAGGTCATCCAGTGACTGACCTGAGAGTGGGTTGATTTCATAGCCGTATCCTTCAAGGTGAGGGTAGAGCTTCACTTCCACAGGCTGGCCGGCTGTCTGAGACAGATCTTTTTTCATGGCCCGGATCACATCATCAGCCGTTTCAAATTTAGTCTGGTTAAAACTGTTGAGATACAGCTTGAATGATTTAGATTCAATTAATCCCGGACTGGTTGCAGGAATGGTAAATTCACCGATTGCGACGACCGGTTTTCCTTTATTATTCAGCCAGGAAAGTTCCCACGCAGTCCAAAGATCAAAACCCTGAAATGGCAATGAATCAGAACTGATATTGATAATATCGCGCGCAAGTGAGCGCGGAAGTGTTTCAAGTAATTCTGGAGAATAATGTTGTATGTAATCGGTTTTTGTTCCGAGATGTGTTATTGATTTTTTAATATCCATGATGACTTCTCTTCTAGGAGGTTATATATTTTCTGAATAGTGCCCGGGTAGCATAGATAGGTCCAACACCGGCAATGGCATAGGTCATTTTGATAATAAACTGGGAAAAAATAATTGTTTTAATCGTGTCGGCATCAAGCGTGTTATAAAATGCCAGTGTACAAAAAATAACACTGTCCAGTGCGGCCGCTATCGTTGTGCTGGTTATGATGCGAATAAAAAGATAACGGGAGTTGGTCAGTTCCTTGATTTTACATAACAGCCATGAATTGACATTCTCAGAGACAATATAAGCCACTGAAGACGCGACAAGGACAGCCGTAATGCTATGGACAATCTCAGTATAGGCTTCTGCTAATCCCCACGCTTTAAGGCCCGGCAGCACTGCTGTGAACATCAGGCCGAGAACAAACAGAATATTGGTAGTAAACGAAAAAAGAATCGCCTTTCTGGCCAGGCGAAGGCCGTAAAACTCATTGAGTATGTCAACAAGGATGAATGTGAGTGGGTAAAAAAAGACTGCCGCGGGTATCACCATATTCATATAGGGAATGCTTATTGGTTTTATCCCTGTCACTGTGCAAAAAATACAGATAATGGCCAGCGAAAGCGCAATCACCAGATAGGCGAACCAGGAACGTTCGTGCCGATCAGTGAGGTCATAGGCGGTTACCGTATCCTCACTGCCATAAATCCGGCGATAGACCTCCCTGAGTTCATTTCTGTTGAGATCCTCTGAGACCTGGCTACTTTCCAATTCCTTTAACGGTATGCTGATGCTTTTCCCCGTAGACAGGATCATGATATTCGCCCTGATCGCGTCGGAAGAGCGACTGAAACCCAGCAGTTTATATTTTTGATTACCTGACACAGCTAATGCTCCTTTGCTTACGAAATGCGTTCTTCAATGATGGTTCCAATCAATTGCTCATTTATGGCGGGCACTTTTTTTGCGCAACCCGACATATCATGGAGATAAAATCCTTTTTCGGGTGCATATATTAGCGATGGCTGATTTTTTACAGGTGCGGCATAGCGCTTAATGATTAATGTATCACCGGGGAAAAAAATTTTATCAATTTCAGTTTCTACCGTCAGTCCAATCAGGTTTGCGCCTTCTTCGAAGGCCCAGATTACCGGATATCTCATGATCAGCTGGCCAATACGGTTTTCCATACTGGCTAACACGTCTGACTGGGGAATAAGCGGAATAGCAGAAGGATTCTTGTTGCCTTCAGAGGAGAGGGTATTGTCTATGCGGTCCAGTTCTTCGATGTTGCAATGTTCTATGACATCGCACTTGACACCGAAAAAATCGGCAATCCTTGTGATAGTTGAATGTTGAACTTTATTTATTTGACCATCAAGAATTTTATAGAGTGTTGTTCTTGTAACACCTGAGCGCATAGCCAGTGAGGACTTATTCTCACCATTTTTTCTCATCATGTACTCAATGTTACTAATAATATTAGATTTTCTTTTTATTCCTGATGTTTTCATGTCGGAAAATAATAATGTTGTTAGATTTTTTCTTCAGACACTACATGATTAACTTGTTACTTTCCATAATATTTTTCGATACGCCGCTTTATAAGAACAGTGAGTGGTAAAATTTTTTTACATAAAAAACATGACAGTATGCAAAGAATGTACAATTTCATGCTCTTTTTGATTATTTTTATGTTGACCTTATTGAATGAGGCGTGCTTAATTACTCGCAGTAGTATCTAACTGACTAAATATATTAATTATTATATTATTAAAATAATTACACTATAAAATTATTAGCGAAGCCACACCAGGGCGCGAACACACTATTTTAACTGCTTTTTAAAGGTGACTATTTTAAAAAAAAACAACGTTAATGGTGTTTGTGTTGGGTTAAATTTAACCAAAAACACAATCCTTTAAACTCCTATAGTCAACCGAAGAGTTAAAGAACAATATTGACATTTTAAGTGAGAATATTAATCAAAGTATGATTAGGCACTGAAGCCACACCGGGTTATTATTTCAATAAAGGCATTTATATCGGGTTACCATTTCTCTGGGTTTTATATTTTATCGCATTAAATTTGAGTTATTGAAGAGATGAGAAGAGCAGAGCAGATCATAAACATGCTTTAACTTTAGAATAATCTACTTGTTTTTTATTTTTCACCGATGAAGTAAGTGAACTAAGTCCTCAAGAGAAATTAATTGCAAATTTGTTGCCATAACTTCCCAATAACGTATTTAGCTCATGCTCCATTGTCTCTTTAGTCCAAGTGATAAAGCGTCGCCAGTGGT
>NZ_JBBMXH010000173.1:0-4558 GCF_037996725.1 Xenorhabdus entomophaga | reverse complement strand
ATACGTCGCGGTCTGTCCGCTTTACTAAAGCATGATTATTTCCTCTTGGTTAATTACAACGCTCTCTCTGTCAGTGATGCCCGTTCGCGCTCTTTCGAGGCTAATCTTCTCACTGACAGATTGATCAAGACGTTTGGAGTCCACAATCAACTGCCAGCGATACATCGCATTTGTGCGTAGGGGTGTAACAGAGCTATACGCTGTTTTGGGTTCGGATTGTTAAAGAGCGGTTGGTGCTTATCGTTGGCTGTGTGCCTTTGATGAATACAATATATGCGTATAAAACATATGCGTCAAGCGCATATTTTTGTGCGTAAGTGCATATGGCAATTAACCGAATGAAATAAAAAGGAAAATTTTTTTATGAGATAATTGATTTGTGACTATCGTCACATACATTTGAGATGAATCAAGTGAAAGGCATAAAGCCATCCGTGGCTTTGATGATTTTATAAGTGCTCGTACCTACGGGGTCAGCCGTTCTTAATTAATCATTCTTCTATAAACATGGGAAATAACCTTTCCCTTTATATACAACAATGGCTCCTCGTTTTCTTCAATGTACCATGTCTCATAGTTAGGGTTATCCGACAATACGGCTATCTTATCTTTTTGAATTTGAAGGCGTTTAACATGTAATGAACGACCATATGAGAAAATATAAACGCCATCCCCATCAAGACAATTGACCGTAATATCAATAAATATTTGATCACCAGATTCTATTGTTCCGCTCATGCCATCCCCTTTAACAGCAATCACTTTGACATTTTCTTCGCGCCTGTTTCCAAATATTAGTCTGGCCTCTTCTGGCGTGTATTCTATAGAGCCTATGGTTTCTATGAATTCCCTTGTCGATATATCATGACCGGCAATGACCGCTACATCCAATGCCATAACCTTAAAGTATTTATTTTTACGGACTGATTTAGTCATAACTGACACATCATTCTCGACAAACAGATCCGCCACCTGAACCCCCAACGCTCCGGCTATTTTCGAAATTGTTGAATCTGTATAGCCTTGCATATCCCTTTCGAGACGAGAGATATTCCCCACATCACTATTTATGGCGTTGGCTAATTCAAGGATTGTCATCTGCTGCGCTTTGCGAAGACTTCTTATACGTGAACCAATTTTCATTTTGTTATTGGACTCATTTTTTGCGTTTTGCGCAAGGCCTCTTGCGCATATTTGTTTTTTGTAATAATATGCGTACAACGCATTTAAAGGAGCTAAGTATGCAAACACCATTACGAAAAATTAGGCTCAAGAGCAAGTTAACAATTACCGAGGTTGCGGCAGCGGTTAATTGTGATGCTGGCAACCTGAGTCGACTAGAGCGAGGTAATCAAGCTGCATCCTTAGAGATGGCTGAAAAATTATCTCAATTTTATAAAGGGATGATTGACGAAATGCAGATCTTATATCCGCAAAGATTTATGTAATCGCAATCATTCATGCTCTTTAACAATCTGCCCTCACGACAAGCTACTGGTGAACCCTAGCAAACTGAAATAGCGCCGGGTAGTCACTCAGGCAATCGGGTATATCCCGTAAAGGCTCACTCGCCAGAGACTCAGTCGTGCTAACCATCATCTATCTCATGATAGTTGACGACTCTGTGTTTTTATTAAACAAAACTTAACTGAAATTTCACTTTAGGAAATATACCAAATGGAAGTTGCAAAAACTGTCAAAAATACTCGTATTACGTGTAGCGCCCAATATCTGGAGAGTTATTTCCTCAAATCAGCGTTGGATTTTGGAAATAATGATCTGGCACGTGAAATGGGGATTCATCCCTCGGCATTGAGTCGGGATAAAAACCGGATAGCGAAATTGGCTAGTTTAATGATTGTGAAGTTGGGACTGCCAGAGGGAAGTGTCGCAGCGCCCGGATGTGAGGCAAATATCGTACTGACTGGAGTCGAGGCCAGCAAGCTATTGTCAATGCTGGATGAACTCAGATACCCAAAAAGAAAAACCCCAGTTGCTGTAACAACTGAGGTTCCTGAAATGCAACTTGAGATCGGTTTAACGACTGAGGGGCAGTACCCTCAAAACAACATTTCACAGAGGTAATTATACATGAAAACAAAATTTAATGATAGGGAGGTCGCATTATGAATACAGCGGAGGTTTACGATTTTAATACGGCTCGGAAAATCAGGAGCAACAGGGTGGAAAACCAAAAACTCGGTTTCATCCCGTTGTACCGGAGCATAAAGAATAAACCGTGGGCTAAAGACGTATTTCTCAGAACCTTGTGGGATAATTTGCTTATGGGCGCAGCCAGACGGCCGAATACTACAGTCAATTTCAAAGGCAAGGCGTGGCTTTTACAACCCGGTCAATTGGCTGTAACGGCGGCTGATCTGGGGCTATCTCTGTGTGACCGCAACGGGAAACCAACCAGTCGTGATGCAGTAGAACGGATGCTGGCATTCTTTGTGAAAGAGGGAATGATTTCCATCGAGGGGGAGAAGCGAAAAGGACGTGTGATCACCATCACAAATTACAGTGATTATGCTCAAAAAACAGACGATTTACCCGCACATAACGCCGCACATACAGGCGCACATGGCGAGACCAATAATGACGCGGCCTCAGACACCACCCCCGCACATGAGGGCGCACATAACCCCGCACATCATGAACAAGAATATATATTAGATACTAACGTATCTAATGATCGTCACGGAAAAAAATCAGAGGTGTTGCAGCGGTTTTTAAAACGACATCCTGATGCTCATGTTTACACACCGTCTGGTAAATCATGGGGCACTGAGGATGATTTGAAAGCGGCGCAATGGATTTACGCATTGGTGACCGTTATTGACCCTACAGCACCAGAACCTAACTGGCCTGAATGGGCTAATGATATTCGGCTAATGCGCCAACAGGATAACCGCACGCATCATGAAATATGTTCGTTGTTCAAGTGGGCGAACAAAGACCATTTCTGGCATACAAATATTCTCTCCCCGGCAAAACTCCGTAAGCAATGGCAAACGCTAATTCTCCAGAAATCTCAGAAAGAGAAACAACCTGTGACTGCCGGACATTCTGGGATTGATTTCAACAACACTGATTGGGTAGATGGGGTAACGATATGAGAAGCATCGTCACAGCCATACAGAATCGTGATGGCAGAGCATTACAGGCCATGGCTGAGCCGCCAAAGCAGCAACGGGCGCAGGCCACTAAACAGGTTGCCGAGATTTTCAATGAGCTATTTCGCCAGTTGAAAGGCGCATTTCCTGCACTCATGACCAGCATCAAGACACAGGAGGATTTTAACGAACTGCGCCGCCAGTGGGTGTTGGCATTCGCCGAGAACGGGATCTCAACCATTGAGCAGGTTAACGCTGGGATGAAGATCGCCAGACAGCAGGATTCGCCATTTCTGCCGTCCCCTGGTCAATTTATCCAGTGGTGCAAACAGGGTGAGGCAATCGCGGTTGGATTGCCAACTGAGGACGAGCTTTACGATATGTTTCGTGATTACTGTACTCGCCGTGGATGGGGTGATTTCCATTGGCAATCTAACGCCTGTTATTGGATGGTGACAAAAATTCACTCTGAAATGATATATCAGAATTTAACCAATTCAGATGTAAAAAAACTCTGTAGCCGCGAATTGAAAACAATGGCGAAGCGAATTCAGGCAGGGGAAAAAATACCAGAACCTGTTGTTCAGATTGAGGAAAAATACACACCTACCGATAATTACACGGCACTGAAAAATATTCAGTATCTTAAGAAAATGCTGGCAAAAGACATACAGGACGATATTCATTCATATCAGATAAGAGAATGGCATAAAACCAATTAACTCCTCTCACAATCTATTAATTTAATAAGAGGTTTTTACATGACAATTGTTTTTCACAAAGATAATTACTGGTTCCAGACGCCTAATGTTGAGCAGCAGCATCGCCTGATGGCTAGCAAAAATAAAATGTTCTGTTTTGCTGATGAACAGCACCTAGACCGCAAAATCAGTAGGTGTTACCCCAGAGGGCGGGCCTATCTCAAACTTGAGCGTTTAGAGTACCAGTCCAGAAAACAATCGATTGACTATTCGACTGAAAAATTGAGGGCCTTCGCATGAAACTAACTGAATTACAAAAGCAAATTCACCAGCAAAATGTTGACGCGGGTTGGTGGGATAGTCCAAGAGAACGAGGCACGTTACTTTGTTTAATTCACTCAGAAATCAGCGAGGCAATGGAGGGAGAGCGTAAAAATTTGATGGATGATCATTTACCTCATCGTCCTATGGCCGAGGTCGAATTGGCTGATGCAGTGATCCGAATTTTAGATTATGCAGAGGCATTTGGTTATGACATCGAGAGCGCTATTGCTGAAAAACTCGAATACAACAGGCATCGGGCAGACCATAAACGAGAGAATCGCGCCAAGACTGGCGGTAAGGAATTTTAATGAAAATCAAAACGAGTGCACTAACTGGGCGGGCGCTGGACTGGGCTGTGGCTAGAGCTACTGGCATGAATATTTATATGACCAATCAGCATGATAATGAGTACGAATG
>NZ_JBBMXH010000172.1:0-4601 GCF_037996725.1 Xenorhabdus entomophaga | reverse complement strand
GCAATCATTGCGCAAAGCGACGCAAACAGGATATCAAATAAGGGATAGGCGATTTTTGCGCTCTGACGCGGGTCTTGGATCGCTGAAAAATGCAGGCTGAAGTCTTCAAGGCACATGATATTGGGTTTCAATGCTCAAAAGAGAGTATAAGATCACAGCGCTTTACTCGAAGCAACCTGTTTATTTTTGACTAAAAAACATTCGTGATCTTGCCCTGAGTTCGCCCCCTTATTAACATACTATTAACTTAATCTGTTGGTATCATGGTAAAAAGAAATAAAATCCTCATCTCTGGATATAATTTAAGCGGCTTTGGTGGTATGGAAATAGTTTTTACCGACTAATGTCATCACCTAAAGATGAATATGAAATATTATTCGTATTTTTTGAGGACACATTCAAAGATCCTGACGACCAATGGCTTGGTTTGGAAAATTTTTATTAAAAGTAGGACTCTGCCCTGTCCGATAGTTAAATTTTAGGGGCAGAATGACACAGTAGATTGCTAACTACGTTGATAGGGTATCAGAGTGATATGGAGAAAAACTCTTATTTTCAAAGTGTAATAACTCTGTATAATTTTTCTCTTACACACCAACGATCTTTATAATCAAACGTAGGACGTCCAAAACTAAACCTCATTTCAACTTTTTCTTTTTCTGAAAGTGCCATAGCATCTCTGACATTAACCCACATCGCAATTGTTCCAATAGAGCTATCTTGCAAATTCATATTTCTTCCAATATTAACAAAATCAAAGTTAATCCAATTAATACATTGTTTCTTTATAACAAACTGAACAGCAGCTGGTCTATTGTTCCAAAACAAAAGATTACCAAACTTCAATGTTGGAATTTCATCCAGTAGTTCTTTTATAGCTTTTTTGTCAATATGGATTTGTCTGCGCATAAAGAACAATTCATCGTAAATATCAACAAATTCATCTGTTGTTATGTCTAAAATATTAATTATACTCCCACCATTATTAAGAAATTTTTTTAACTCCCTATTTCGTGTGTTTACTGTTTTGCCTGATGATTTTTTCACAAAACAAATTTCACGATTGGCATTTACCATATGAAAGCTATTAAGAACACTCGTTGCATTTTTAGATGAAAGAAATTTTGATTTGAATGGCAACACACATTTATGACCCTGTTTGATTGGAAAAATAATTTCGTTAGGACAAACAGGATAAGGATTATAAAATTCGTGGAATACGTTGGGATCGCCTGCTAAATAATTAGAATTCCAAACACATACTGCCGCCAGTATGTTGTCATTGTCATCTGTTTTAACGAAATATTTTTCGTTAAAATTAAATCGATAATGTAAAAATTGAAGTACCTCAGGGGAGGTTGAGATCCCTCCCCCATACAAATTATATGCTTCTACGTAATTATCAAAGCTAGCCTTTTTCCAACCAAACATTAGTGCTCCTGATTAATAAAATATATTAATCAGAAGATAATAGCTTACGCAGGCTAATTCGCAACATAAACCATTTTTATTTCAGTATTCCCTTTCCCGTAAGCTCTATGAATTTTTCTTCCATTATTGGTTGTTTTAAATGTACACCAGTTATTATCTGCGTTACCACACCACATCGGAATATTATCAACTGGGGGCAGATAAAATGAACTCCAGTCCTCATTAGCAAGAATCCAAACAATTTTACCGCGAATGTCCTCACTGATGTTAACACCCTCTTCACTTAATCCATATCCGTTATATAAAAGACTCCAACCTGTAACCTTTGATCTCAGATACCTATTATCAGACTCCCATTTTGTATAACTT
The DNA here is from genome assembly GCF_037996725.1 of Xenorhabdus entomophaga. NCBI lineage: Bacteria > Pseudomonadati > Pseudomonadota > Gammaproteobacteria > Enterobacterales > Morganellaceae > Xenorhabdus > Xenorhabdus entomophaga. Next base: position 2,801 of record NZ_JBBMXH010000172.1, on the reverse strand, counting down.
TCCCCACGTACCGCGTAATTACCTGCAGGTTGGTAGTTTCCTTTGGCTTGGTACTTAGAATCAGATTCCGGTTTAGTGTAACTTTCACCTTTCAAGGCGTAGTTTCCGGCAGGAGCATAATTGCCTGCTGGCTGGTAGTCTCCTTTCGCCTGAAAGCGTTCATTCGATTCCTCCTTGCTATAGGCTCCCACATCAGTAGCAGCCAGATCAGCTTTTAATTCTATCCAGGCATTACCTGCCGCTGGCTCTTCCTTGTTATTATCAATACGGGATTGCCAAACTTTCTGCTTGTGATACACCAGCGCCCGCACTGGATAAGGCTGTGCATCACTGCTCCATTGAGCTGCTCCGAAGGTCTGTATCTCCCCTACCGCTTCCGTGATATCGTAAAAAATCCCGTTCATTTTTTCACGTTCAATATCCCTTGCTGTAGGATCTTCGTTTTGGTCATGCCCGTAAGCTTCCCCGTAACCTTGAGCATACGAAACAGCACCATTTGGCTGGACTTCATCAGGAATAGAAACTCTGTCACCTTGCGCGGCGAAAGGAACTTTAAATGTTTTTGTCATGGAATTAGGCTCCGAAATGGCTGTTAAAGAAGTTGGCATGTGAGTAGCCAAAGCCAAAGATATTACTGACACCATTTTCAGCTTGATTTAGCGTGGCAGTACGTTCTTCCCTGATTACGGTATCAGGAAGTACATCATCTTTTTTCGTCGTCTTATCCGGTTTATTATCTTGAGTATTCATGTATAACCCTCATTTAATCAACAAAATACATTGCTAAATAATATGAAGGCGGTTGGTCATCTCCGCCTATAAACATCAGTAATCAGGTTTATCAATACGGAAAAGTCTATTTGACTGTTTTTCAATGAATAGCTTAGGGGTTCACTACGTCACATTTTATATCATAAGAATGACGCGTAATACCAAGAGAGGTATTAACAAAATTTATTTCATGAACAATGAGTAATGAAACATTACCTGGAATTTTTTGGTAGGATACCCTCTAAGGGAGATTAAAGATTATCATTAATGGAATTAGTAAAAATAGGGCCGGCTGGCCCAAAATAATGATGAGGCTTATTTTCCAATTGCAAACCAAACCAAGTGAAATATCGCGCCTGTACTGCATCTTATGTGGTGCTGAGGGAAACTGACGGGCTAATTATGCTGTTCGGTACCATCCCATTAACATAATATAACGCGATGCTCGACTTTTATGGTGAGTTGAAATGACATAGCCGCTCCTTTATAACTTTAAGTCGACAAACAAAGAAAAATAAAGGAACAAGAGGCTATGTCACAACAAGATTTTAGCATTTGGGTGTTTTGTTGGGTAGAGGATAATTTAACGGAGTTACAGCAAGGCACACGATTGAGAAACCGGGGAAGCTCGCCCAAGTTGAGTGACGCGGAAGTCATCACCATGGAGGTTATTGGGTGCCTTCGACAGGCCGGTACATATTATCGATGGATTTCCGCTGCCAGTCTGTGGGTTCAAAAGAGCTAAAGGGATCGCCAACTTTAAAGCAACTGTCTTAGACAATTTTTTTATGAGGTAATGTGGTGATACGATTCATTCCATTCCTCATTCTTTTTGGTCATGGCGTTCAGGATAGTCAATAGTTTACGCATACAAGCAACCAGCGCCACTTTTTTAGCCTTCCCCGCAGCGAGCAACCGATTGTAAAACGCCTTGATCACCGGATTAAACCGAGTTGCTACAAGTGCGGCCATATAGAGTGCGGTACGCACTCCAGCCCGACCACCAGAGATGGTTCGTCGGCCTCGCATTGTCCCTGAATCCCGGTTAACAGGGGCTACACCCACAAGGGCGCTGATTTCGCGACGCGTGAGTTTACCCAGTTCGGGTACTTCTGCTAACAATGCTGCGGTGGTCGTCGTGCCTATCCCTTTGACGCTACAAAGTCTTTCTGAGATAGATTTAAAGTGCGTTTTGATATGGTTATTCATATCGTTATCAATGCGCGACAACTCTTTTTCCAATGCTTCAATAATCACGTTAATACTTTTTCGACTCTGTGGATGAGATGGATGCAGACGATTACGCTCAGCAACCAGCATGGTAATCAACTGGCGTCTACGCACCACCATGGCAGAAAGAACCTGACGTTCAGCATCCGGTAGTGCTCGAATAAACCGTTCACGTTCGGGGTGACGATCTATCACCTCCGCCATCTGAGCCAGAACTTTGGCATCAATACGGTCAGTCTTTGCCAGATACCCCATAGCACGGGCAAAATCCCGCGCTTGTCTGGGATTGATGATCACGACATCAAAACCTTCAGCTTGCAGCGCACAAGCCACAGCCGCTTCCAGTCCTCCGGTTGCTTCCATCAGGATCAGTGAAATTGTATGTTCCTTCAGCGTAGACACAATGACGTCAAAGCCATCAGGATCATTACTGATAGTGAACGCGCTTATTGTTGTACTGGCGGCGATATCCAATGAAGCTTTGGAAACATCAATGCCTACACAAAGTGGACTTGGCTGACTCATATTACCCTGCCTTGCAAATGCGTTATGGATAACAGACAACTGTTCGGGTTTCAGATGAGTGGCTCAGTGTATGCGCCAATAGCTTTAAAACGGGCTTAAAACCCCAGGGCAACTCAGACTGCGTACACTGTGCCAAATCTAATCGTATTTATTTTAACCTACTTTTAACCCGAATTCTGCTTAAGCCATCATTGGAACATCTTCTTCTAAGTAGAAAACTTTCAGTGATGGTTTTTTCAATTTAAGGCAGTAAGCAATCAGTCCACCTAAAACGG
>NZ_JBBMXH010000171.1:0-4627 GCF_037996725.1 Xenorhabdus entomophaga | reverse complement strand
CCACTGGCGACGCTTTATCACTTGGACTAAAGAGACAATGGAGCATGAGCTAAATACGTTATTGGGAAGTTATGGCAACAAATTTGCAATTAATTTCTCTTGAGGACTTACATGTAATTTATGTTAATGTTTTTAGCTGTTCCTGTTTTATACGTTAACGGATCGTTTTTCCCTATAAGGTCAAATGAAAACTCCTTACCATTTAAAAAGAGTTTTGTTAAAAGGGGAAATAAAATTATTTTTTCATGTAAATCCCCGTTTATTTTTAAATAACCGCCATCAAATTTTTGTGGTGCATTACCATCAATAACAAATGTCGTTTTAAATCCAAAGTTTTTGTTAATAAGATGATCAATTTTTGACGTATCTTTCAGCTTTACTTCGACAGTAATATTACTCAGTTTCCAATCACACTTCCCTCCTCCCTCCTCCCTCCTCCCTCCTCCCTCCTTAGGGACACTGACCTCAACTTGATTTGACTGACTGATTGATAGAGGGTAGGTGGTACCATGAAAACCCGGAACAGAATACGACTTCATATTCGCGGTTCGGCGTTCTTTGCGGCAAATTTCAGAACGATACATGGCTGAAATGGGTAAGGCATCCAACTCATCAGGAATCGTTGCCATAAAATGAATATTCTCTCCATTAACTGGGGGAGAAAATGATTCGCTTTTCGCGCATCCTTGTATGAAAAACACAGCAAGTAGGGAGGATAATACGCTTTTATTGCATAGAGATTTCATGAGTGTTTTCCTTGTATCGCTCAAGAGCGCTTTTCAATAATTCATTTTGGTTAACATCTTATTTAAAAACATTGTGCAGTTTATTTAATCTGACAGTCACTAAATCAACGTGGGCGACTGTCAGATTAAGTCTGAATGGCTACATCTTAGTCTGTTTGCTGTTTCTTGATTCAAGAATACGCATTAACGTTTCATATTCAGGTCTAACCTCGCCAGAAACAATATCGCCATTAGGATATGTCATAAATGGCATGTCATTGTTCTTTCTGCCAGTCCAAATTGAAAGCATTTGTTTTATATATATGTAATTCAGATTAATGTTTTTAGCCGTTCCTGTTTTATACGTTAACGGATCGTCTTTCCCTATAAGGTAAAATGAACTCTCATTGCCACTTAAAAAGCTTTTTGTTAGAAGGGGAAATAAAATTATTTTTTCATGTAAATCCCCGTTTATTTTTAAATAACCGCCATCGAATTCTTGTGGTGCATTACCATCAATAACAAATGTCGTTTTAAATCCAAAATTATTGTTAATAAGAGGCGCAATTTTTGACGTATCTTTCAGCTTCACTTCGAAAGTAATATTACTCAGTTTCCAATCACATTTCCCTCCCCCCTCCTTAGGAACACTGACCTCAACTTGATTTGACTGACCGATTAATAGAGGATAGGTGGCACGATGAAAACCCGGAACAGAATACGACTTCATATTCGCGGTTCGGCGTTCTTTGCGGCAAATTTCAGAACGATACATGGCTGAAATGGGTAAGGCATCCAACTCATCAGGAATCGTTGCCATAAAATGAACATGCTCTCCATTAATCGGCGGAGAGAATGATCCGCTTTGCGCGCATCCTTGTATGAAAAACACAGCAAGTAGGGAGAATAATACGTTTTTATTACATAGAGATTTCATTAGAGCCTTCCTTATATCGCTCAAGGGCGTGTTTCAATAATTCATCTTGGTTAACATCTTGTTGAAAAATATCGTGCAGTTTATTTTCGAGTGCCATAAAAGTAGTGTTACGTTTTGCACTCAGTGGAGAGGCATCTTGATGATGTATTAACTCATCAAATGCCCCTTTTGAAGCGACTAGCTTAGGCGTTCCGAATTTAACCTGACAGGCACTCAATCAAAGCGGGCAGCTGTCAGATTAAGTCTGAATGACTACATCTTAGTCTGTTTGCTGTTTCTTGATTCAAGAATACGCATTAATTTATCAAACTCTGGTGTTACATCACCATTGTATATTATTGTTCCATCAGGATAAGTCATTGATGTTTCTCTATCCTTATTTTTCCCTCCCTGCCAATAAGTCAAAAAGTTTTTTTTATATAAGACATTAAGATGAATTTTTCTAGCATTATTCATTTTATATGTCATAACATCATATTTTCCTACCAAATAAAATGATTTACTATGATCCCCAAAAAACCTTTCTCTTAGTAAAGGAAATAAAATAATCTCTTCATTTAAATTACCTGTATTTTTTATATATCCACCATCGAACTCTTGTGGTGTATTACCATCAATAACAAATGTTGTTTTAAATCCAAAATTATCGTCAATAAGAGGCGCAATTTTTGATGTATCTTTCAGCTTTACTTCGAAAGTAATATTACTCAGTTTCCAATCACACTTCCCCCCCCCCCTTCCTTAGGGACACTGACCTCAACTTGATTTGACTGGCCGATTGATAGAGGGTAGGTGGCACGATGAAAACCCGGAACAGAATACGACTTCATATTCGCGGTTCGGCGTTCTTTGCGGCAAATTTTAGAACGATACATGGCTGAAATGGGTAAGGCATCCAACTCATCAGGAATCGTTGCCATAAAATGAACATGCTCTCCATTAATCGGCGGAGAGAATGATCTGCTTTGCGCGCATCCTTGTATAAAAAACAAAGCAAGTAGGGAGAATAATACGTTTTTATTACATAGAAATTTCATGGGTACTTTCCTTATATCGCTCAAGAGCATGTTTCAATAATTCATCTTGATTAACTTCTTGTTTAAAAACATCGTACAGTTTATTTTCAAGTGCCATAAAAGTGGTGTTACGTTTTGCATTGGGTAGATAGGCATCTTGATGATGTATTAATTCATCAAATTTCCCTTTTGAAACTATTAGCTTAGGCGTCTTCGTTGGCTCTAAGAAACTGAGCAATTGATTATTTATAATGGCTTGATATTTACTGCCCATAAAGTGGTCTGTTGCCATCGTCATAATCGTATCTAAATCAGGATTATTCCATTGTGGGAATATTTCATCGATAACAGACTTATCTCCCTTTAATGAGTTCACATATTTCTGTTGTTCATTCTCTAGTCCTTTATCTAACGAATTAGCTATGCTCGGAACTAAATAAAACTTATAGGTACCATTCATACGCCATCTTTTTTTGCCCGTAAAACCGATTCCATTCTTACTTGGAATTCTTTCTTCACCGATTTGCCTCGCCTGAAAGAAGCTCACGGTATTTCCTTGGTGATAATATACCTCACCAATCTCGGGGAGAGATTTTTGTATTGGAATGGTTGGTAATGTTGCCAAAGTCCAGCTAAAGCCAAAAATGGTTCCTAGTGGCCCATAAACTTCAAATAACCAGTTATCCATATTGGTATCAAATGGCACACTCGTTACAGTATCGGCATCATTAACATGACGAAAATGATTTAGTGACGTTAAGGCTTTGACTCCACTTCCAGTAAAGACCCGAGGCATTCCATAAGTATAAAGGAGCGGGTTATTATCTCTTAGCTCTGTGGCATGCAATAAAGCGAGAGCCCCCCCTAAACTATGCCCACAGATATATAACTTTTTAAGCCCAGAGTATGATTTATCTTTTATACTTTTAATTCTATTTATAAAATATTTCTCCATGCACTGATACGCTTCTAAAAAGCCCTTATGAACCTTGGCTTTTCCACCGGGAAGAATATTCTCTGGGCATGGAATAGGGCGGTAAGTCCCATCCGTCAACGCATCTCTCGAGCTTGCCGTCCCTCTCCAGGCCGCAATAATTTGCGTTTCATTTTCAACAAAAAACATTTGAGTATCATGTTCAAACGTTTCAGGTGTTTTCACTTGTTTAACATCCAGGAATATTGCCGGTCGATAACGTTCTTTAAATGGTACATCGTTTACAATCGCGGGATAAACGGAATGATCATTGATTACAGGGGTTTTTGATAAGTCAAAGCACTGCTGGTAGAAAAAAGAAGTGGTTGTATCGGGAGTATTAATAAATTTCCTCATATCCTGAGAATCTGGGTTAACCATCACTTCATCCTTATATACCAATAAGGACATGAGTCCTAGGTTATACGCATTCACTATATCGTAGTTTGGTGTATGTTTTAGGATTAAAGACCATACTCTAAACGGGCAGACTTCAATCACATGACGTTGATTAAAATCCTCACCGTAAAACTCTAATCCTTTAAATTCATCTTCTTTCGGAAAATGGTAATAAGGTAGCCCAAACTTAGCTTGTTCCCACTTTGCAATATCAGGGGCTTTGTCACACAACTCACCAATGACAGCATAACGATAAGAATAACCTTTGGATTCGGCATCTGGCTTTACTGTTGAATTAGACTCACCACGCAATGTTCGTAATGGTCGTTTCTCCATTTCATCGGCAAGTTTTTGCCCACTGAGAAATAAACGTAAAGGAGAAGCAAGCAATTCTTCTTCTCGGATCATTCCGTTTTCATCCGTCGTTCCCGGACGCTCAACTTTACTATTTTTTAAAATATAGGGCATATATAACTTTTCATAATTATGAGAATTTCATATTTCCTATTCCTTTCCAACTATTTGCTGAAGCGGCATTCAAGAAAATCTTAACTCTTTTGATGAGCTGCCACATATA
>NZ_JBBMXH010000170.1:0-4628 GCF_037996725.1 Xenorhabdus entomophaga | reverse complement strand
TGTTTATGCATATCAGGCTACTATTTCGGGTGTGAGAGCTGTGAAATTTATCACAGTTGACTCCCACCTTTTAATATCTCACCTGTTGCACTTAATATGTTAACTCAGCTTTACCCAGTGCACGAGCATACTTTGATTAATCCTCATCAAACATGCGAGACCAGCCTTGCTGGTCTCGCGAGTAACAATCAGGTTAATTTAACGCCATACTTAAGGTATTAGCCAAAATGGTTTTATTTTCACTATCCTCCATCAGGCTAAAGTGGTCGCCCGGTACAGATGTTAGCCGGAGTGAAGAATCAGGCACGACCTGCTTCCAACCTAACGACGGCTCCATACTCAAGGAAGGTAATAGTTCTTCCGTAACGAAAGGGAGCTGCGGATAAGATTCTGTCGCATAGAACTGGTGGAGCGTTATTGCCAATGCCTGTGGTTCATATTCCTTGACCATTTGCATATAATTTACCATCTGTTCCCAGCGTCTTGCGATCAAGTCAGGACGCAGATTTGCCGGATATAGCTCCAGTTCCTGCGCCGCAGCAATAAATTGCACCAAATTCAGTTTATCAATTCTCTGATGCAATACCGTAATCTCCTCTTCATGTTCCCCGCCCGACTGTTTTGCCAGTTCAACAAGAAAATGAAGCTTTGGTTTAATAACCTGCTGCTTAAAGCAGTGAGGGGCAGGCGTATCAATCAAACCCAGAAAATCGACGGTCTCACCGGCGTTCAAAAGTTGCTGGGCAATGGCATAAGCCAATACACCACCAGAAGAGTAACCGTAGATCCGGTATCGGCCTTCCGGTTGAACCGCCTTCATAAAGGTGATCATTTTGGCAGCCAACTCCTCAATAGTCGATATCGGCTCTTCATTGATGGACGGCCAGGGTAAGGCGTAAATCGGATAATCAGACTGAATATGTTGTGCTAATCCAAAGACATAGGAGTAATCATACATACCGCTGGGCACAAAGAATAGCGGTGGTTCCGTTCCGAAGGGCCGCACAGGTATCGCACTGCTTTGCGGCTGGGACAGTGGATCTAATGTGATTTTTGATACCAGTTCAGCCAGCACAGGGAATTGGAACAGGTCATTCAATGTACACATCAAACCACGGCCTGCGGCAAGGTTTATCATCCGCATAGCAAGCAGCGAGTGTCCACCCAACGCAAAGAAATTGTCATACCGGCCTATTTGCTCAACCTCCAGCAATTCACGCCAGATAGCAGCCAATGCGATCTCAACTTCCCCCTGCGGCGCTTCATAGGCTTGATGAACAAAGGCATTCTGATCAGGTTCCGGCAGCGCCCGACGATCCAGCTTACCGTTAGGGGTCAGCGGAAAGGTGTTCAGACGGACAAAAGCCGCCGGCACCATGTAGTCAGGCAACAGTGCTCTCAGATGGCTATACAAACAGGTAGCCAGTCCAGCTTCCGCTGGTGCCACCACATAAGCCACCAGACGTTTATCCTGACCATCACCCAGAGCCAGTACGATAGCTTCACGCACCGTCGGGTACTCCGTCAGCCGGGCTTCAATCTCTCCCGGTTCAATCCGGAATCCCCGGATTTTAACTTGCTGGTCGTTGCGGCCAATAAATATCAGGTTGCCATCCGGCAAGTAGCAGGCCAAATCCCCGGTGCGGTACATCCGTGCATCCGGTGTCTGACTAAACGGGTCAGTCAGGAAACGTTCAGCGGTCAGATCAGGACGATTGAGATAGCCACGTGCTACACCGTCACCACCAATATACAGCTCCCCTACCGCTCCCAATGGAACCGGCTGGCCGCCGGCATCCAGCAGATAGACACAGGTGTTGGCTGTCGGACATCCGATAGGAATTAATGTATCGGTATAATCTGCCGGACAACGCCAGGTGGTGGCACATACCGTGCTTTCTGTCGGGCCATAAGCATTGAACAGCGTGGCCCGTCCATGCAGTGCCTGAATTAGCGCCGCACTAGGCGCTTCTCCGCCCAGTATCAATGTTGGTCTTATGTTTATCTCCGGTAAATCCGCACCATCCCGCAGCAGAGCCGGTGTCAGGCAGGCATGAGTCACCGCCCGTTCTTCCAGATAATGCCAAAGGCGGCGCGGGTCCTGACGAACCGTATCGGCAGGAATGTCCAGAGTGGCGCCACCACACAATGCCATCATGATTTCCCAGACACTGGCATCGAAACCAGATGAGGCGAATTGCAACATCCGGCTATGGGAATGAATGTCAAACTGGCTGATTTTATCCCGGGTAAGGTTGACCAGCCCACGATGTTCAACCATCACCCCTTTCGGCATACCGGTCGAGCCGGAAGTATAAATCACATAGGCCAGATGCCGTGAAGTTAACGCAGGGATCTGCGGATTGTTGTCCGGTTGACTGTTTTCCGGTTGACTGTTTTCCGGTTGATTGTTGTCCGGCTGGTCAGGCAGGGCATTCAGGTCAAGTACGGTGAATTTCGCCAGTGCTTCTTCACCCAAAGCGGCACGCCCGGTATTATCCGCCAGTACTATTAACGGGACGGGATCTAACGGGGCGGCATCATTCAGCATATAAGTCAGACGATCAACCGGATAGGCGGGGTCCAGTGGTACGTAGGCGCCACCCGCTTTCAGTACAGCCAATAGTGCCACCACCATCGCTGGCGAACGTGTCACACAAATCGCCACCCGCTGATCCGGCACTACCCCCAGAGAGATAAGCTGATGAGCCAGCCGGTTAGCCTGAACATTCAGTTCCGCATAGCTGAAGATCTGCGCCTGATGTATCACCGCTGTAGCATCTGGGGTTTTCTTCACCTGTTGTTCAAACAACTGATGAATGCACACCTGTTCAGAATAGGCTGTTTCAGTCGCATTCCGCGTTCCCAGCAACAGCCTACGTTCCGCCGGTGACAAAATATCAATCTCCCTGACGGGTTGTTGTGGGTTAGCCACCATCACTTGCAATACGGTGTGCAGATAACCCACATACCGTTCGATTGTCTGTTGATCAAACAAGGCCGTTGCATAATTCAGACTACCTACAATTCTGCCTTCTTCCTCAAACAGGTTAAGTTCAAGATCAAACTTGACCACATCAAAAACCTGATCAACCGGCAAGATTTCCAGCGCTGGCAATTTCCACTCTATTTTCTCATTGTTCTGCCAGGCAAACATCACCTGGAACAGCGGGGTATGCGCCAGTCTGCGCGGTGGTTGCACAATTTCCAGCACCTGTTCAAACGGCAGATCCTGATTATCCTGTGCCGCCAACGTCGTTTGCCGCACACGCGCAAGTAATTCCGTCACATCCGGCGTGCCCGATAAGTCGATACGTAAGGCCAATACATTGACAAAGAAACCCACCAGGGATTCAATTTCCTGACGTCCACGGCCGGCACAAGGTGTGCCGATAACCAGATCACTCTGACCTGACAAGCGTGACAGAACCATCGCCCAGGCTGACAGAATGGTGATGAATAACGTTGTCCCCTGCTGCTCACTCAGGCGCTTGAGGGATTTCGTTAACTCCTCATCCAGATTGATGGGCAATGAACTCCCTATAAACGACTGTAGAGGAGGACGTGGCCGATCGGTTGGTAAATCAAGCAGTACCGGTGTACCAGCCAACATGGTACGCCAATAGTCAGATTGAGACTGTAAGCGTTCAACCGAAAGCCACTGACGCTGCCATGCAGCATAATCAGGATACTGAATCATCAAAGGTGGTAGTGGATCAGGTTGACCTGTCACAAAAGCCGTATAGAGGGCACTTAGCTCTGATTTCAGTATCCCTAAAGACCAGCCATCAAAAATAATATGATGCAAGATCAGCAGAGATACATACTCATCGTCTGCCAGCTGTATCAAACTGGAGCGGATTAATGGTCCCTGTGCAAGATCAAACGATAGCCCAAACTCCTCCACACACAAACGCTTAAGTTCTCCGTCCGCGTCAGGTGCGCCTCGCAGATCATATTTCTTCATGGACAAACCGGATTCAGTCGGCAATAGCCCGACCTGGGGTTGACCATCAACCGTCACAAAAACAGAACGCAAAGCTTCGTGGCGAGCAAACAGAGCATTAAGCGCCCGCTGCCAGGCACCGATATCAAACTGACCACGCAAATGCTGTATTACAGGAATATGGTAAGTATCACTCACCTTTTCAAACTGAGCGAGGAACCACAGATGATGCTGGCTAAACGACAATGGCAGAGCACTATCGCGGGATACCGGAGTAATCTCAGGCAACCTGTCACTATCCTCATTACATTGTGCGTAGATCCTCTCCGCAAAAGCAGCCAGAGAGGGTGACATAAACAAGGTAACAAGCGGTAGCTCAACACCGAAAGCGGCTACCCGGTTCATCACCCGCGCAGCCAACAACGAATGGCCCCCCAACGCGAAGAAATTATCATGTCGGCTAATCTGTTCAACCCCTAACACCTCACGCCAGATAGCCGCTAACGCCGTCTCTATTTCTCCTTGCGGAGCTTCATAAACCTGACGGGCAACGTCTTCCTCTCCCGGAGCTGGCAATGCCCGGCGATCCAGTTTACCATTCGGCGTCAACGGGAATTCATCCAGACGGACAAAAGCCGCCGGCACCATATAATCAGGCAAGATTGCGCTTAAGTGGGCACGC
>NZ_JBBMXH010000169.1:0-4691 GCF_037996725.1 Xenorhabdus entomophaga | reverse complement strand
CTTGCTGTGACATAGCCTTTTGTTCCTTTATTTCTCTATTTTTGACGACTTAAAGTTATAAAGGAGCGGCTATGTCATTTCAACTCATCATAAAAGTCGAGCATCGCGTTATTTTACTTTTTCTTGTCTTTTCGTAACTGGAAAAAAAATCATTGAAATGTTAAAACTGGCACTATCTTCTCACTCATTGGTGGCTAATTAGTGGCTAAAAAGCCGCCATACCCAATACATTTATCCATGACAATGAAAATCATTCGTATCGCTACCCGCCAAAGCCCATTGGCTATGTGGCAGGCGCAATATGTTCAAAAACGACTGGAATACTTTCATCCAGAATTGAAAGTAGAGCTGGTTCCAATGGTCACACGTGGCGATATTATCCTTGATACACCATTAGCAAAGGTGGGAGGCAAGGGCCTGTTCGTGAAAGAATTAGAACTGGCATTGCTTGAAAAACGTGCTGATATTGCTGTCCATTCCATGAAAGATGTCCCTGTCGAATTTCCCGACGGTTTGGGGTTGGTCACAATCTGCGAACGGGATGATCCACGGGATGCTTTTGTTTCAGTAAAATACGCCTCGCTGGATGATTTGCCAGCAGGCAGTATTGTTGGGACATCCAGCTTACGCCGTCAGTGCCAAATTCGCCAGCTACGCCCTGATCTTGTCGTCCGTGATTTACGCGGTAATGTCGGCACCCGCCTGAGCAAACTTGATAACGGCGACTATGATGCCATTATCCTTGCAACAGCCGGGCTAAAAAGACTAGGGCTTGAAGAACGCATTCGCATGCCATTGGCACCAGAGTTACTGCTGCCAGCCGTCGGCCAGGGTGCAGTAGGAATTGAGTGCCGCCTTGATGATCAGCAAACCCGTGAACTGCTGGCTCCCTTGAACCACGCCAGAACAGAAACTTGCGTTCTGGCTGAGCGAGCCATGAATACCCGCCTTGAAGGGGGTTGTCAGGTACCGATTGGCAGTTATGCCATCTGGCAAGAAGACAAGATCTGGCTACGTGCTCTGGTTGGCGCGCCTGATGGCAAAGTTATCGTACGCGGCGAAAGAAGGGTATCACCAGAAGAGGCCCGTCAGGCTGGAATAGCATTGGCGGAAGAGTTATTGGAAAAAGGCGCCCGCCAGATTTTGGCCAGCGTATACCAGAGGAATCCACCTGAATGAGCATTTTGATCACCCGCCCTGCTCCCGCAGGAGAGGAATTGGTCAGACGATTGCAGGCTATCGGAAAAACAGCCTTCAGCGCACCACTCATCGAAATTTATCCGGGAGCAGATTTACCATTGCTGTCACAAAAACTGCAATGGTTATCTGCGGGGGATCGGGTTTTCCTGTTATCAAAAAACGCCGTTCATTATGCCAATCAGCAGCTTATTCAAGAGGGCCTGTCATGGCCTGATAAGCTCTCTTACTATGGTATCGGTAAATCGACTTCCCTGATGTTTCATCAACAAACCGGGTTAGAAATCGTCTGGTCCAGACAAGGTGAAACCAGTGAAGATCTACTGAAACTCCCCGCTCTACAGAATATGAGTAATAAAAAGATTTTATTGCTCCGGGGTAATGGCGGTCGTGAAGTCATTGCTTCCACGTTAAGAATGCGGGGAGGAGTAGTGGATTACTGTGAATGTTATTCACGACAGCCAGTTAAATATTATGCAACCGATTTCAGTTATCACTGGCAGCAATATGGTATAAAAACCATCGTTGTTACAAGTGGCGAAATGCTGCAACTGTTATATAACTTAGTAACCGATAGCAACGGAAAAGCGTGGTTATTGAGTTGCTGTCTGGTTGTAGTCAGCGAACGCCTTGCTAATATTGCCCAAACATTGGGCTGGCAAACAATAAAAGTAGCCAAGAGTGCAGATAATGACGCCTTAATCCAGGCGCTGGAATAAACCAATATGGGATGTCCATTATGACGGAACAAAAGCAGTCCACCGATGCGGTTGAGACAAAACGCCCTCAGCAGCCTGAAACGGCTCCCCATAAACCCAAACGTTATGGATGGGCAGGCAATACGCTCTCAATTGCCATTTCTCTGGCAATCGGTGTTGGTGGCCTTTACATTTATTATCATGGTAAACAGCAGAATGCAGCATTAAACGCCGAAAATCTCGCTCTTCAGCAAGAGGTCGCCTCTCTGACACAACAGCACTCTGCCGATAAACAGGATGTTGATGCCAAACTCCAAAAACTCGATTCTTCCTTACAAGAATTCAAATCACGAAACCAGCAACTGGATGACCGTCTGGCAGAGCTTCAATCCCGTGTTTCAGAGCTTTCAAATACGGATATCGAAAACTGGCGACTGGCACAGGCAAGTTCTCTCGTTAAAATGGCCGGGCGCAAAATATGGAGCGAGCAAGATGTCACAACAGCCATCGCATTGATGAAAGATGCTGACCAGAACCTTGCTGAGATGGATGATCCCAGCCTGATCTATGCCCGCCAGGCTATCAGGGTGGATATTGAATCTCTGACTAAAATCAATCAGCTTGATTTGGATGGTATTATTCTGACGCTGAACCAACTATCAAACCAGGTCAATAACCTGCCCCTGTTTGACAAAGTGGAACAAGCCGCGCCGATGGAAACTAACAATGACGAAATCACGGCTTCACTTTCCGACTGGCGTAAAAACCTGAGCAGTAGTTGGCACGGCTTTATGGATAACTTCATTACTATTACTCCTCGTGATAGCAACAAAGAACCCCTATTGGCGCCTAATCAGGATATTTACCTACGCGAAAACATTCGTTCCAAACTGCTGATCGCTGCACAGGCAGTGCCCCGCCATCAGAGTGAAATTTACCAGAAAGCGTTGGGCTCCGTTGGAGAATGGGTAAGAAGTTATTTTGATACCTCGGCTCCAGATACAGAAGATTTTTTACATCAAGTTGATTCACTGCAAAAACGCCCTCTTTCTATTGATGTTCCTGAACAACTGAGCAGCCAGCCAATATTGGCAGATCTCGTACGTAAGCGGATCTACAATTTGCCGCATTCCATATCATCCCAGCCAGAAACTAAACCTGAAACCGAATCAGGAACCAAGCCTGAAACTCAACCAGAAACGCAGTCACAGCCTGCTCCAGCAGAAGCATCCAGTCAGGCAGATACATCGACTGAGGAGAGCTGAATATGCTGAAGATATTATTGCTGTTCATTATTCTTATTGTGGGCATCATACTTGGTCCCTTGATGTCCGGGCATCAAGGGTACGTTTTGATCCAAACAGACAGTAAGAATATCACCACCAGCATCACTGCTATGGTGATTATGTTTCTCTTATTACAATTCTTGCTGATTTTCATCGGTTGGTGTTATCGTCGGTTAAAGCGTACCAGCACATTCACCCATAGCTGGATCTTTGGTGGCTATAAGCGCAGTCGGGCACGTTCACAAACCAAACAGGCACTGCTCAAACTGGCCGAAGGAGATTTCAGGCAGGTTGAGCGTCTAATGACCCGCAATGTTGATCATGCAGAGCATCCTGTCGTGAACTATTTGTTGGCGGCAGAAGCTGCTCAACAGCGCGGTGATTATTTCCGTACCAACCAGTATATTGAGCGTGCCGCAGAAGTTGCAGATAAGGATCAACTCCCTGTCGATATTACCCGTGTACGTATCCAACTGGCACAAGGCGAAATTCATGCCGCCCGCAATGGTGTGGATAAACTGCTGAACTATGCCCCTCGCCACCCTGAAGTATTGCGGCTGGCTGAACAGGCTTATTCTCTTTCAGGTGCTTATCAATCATTAGTTGATATCTTGCCTTCAATCATGAAAATTGATCTGCATAGTGAGGAAGAAATCCTTAAACTGCGTCAGCAAGCCTATGTCGGGTTAATGAATCAAATTATGGCAGAAAAAGGCAGTGCTGGTCTGAAAGTATGGTGGAAAGAGCAGAGCCGCAAGATTCGCAATGATATTGTGCTACAAGTTGCTATGTCCGAACATTTGATTGAGTGCAATGATCACGATACAGCCCAGCAAATCATTCTGAATGGATTAAAACAGCAATACGACGAACGTCTCCTGCTCTTGATCCCGCACCTTAAAACCAGCGAACCCGAAGCCATACAAAAAACACTCACCCATCAATTAAAGCAACATGATGCAACGCCGCTGCTCAACAGCACCATAGGACAGGTTGCTTTACGCAATGGTGAATGGGCTAACGCTGAAACTGCCTTTAAAGCAGCGCTTGAACAGCGACCGGATGCCCATGATTACGCATGGCTTGCTGATGCACTCGACAGATTGCAGAAACGCGAAGAAGCCGCCCAAATCCGTAGCAAAGGTTTTATGCTGACTTTAAAGCGCAATGACGGACTTGAAAAATAACGAAGCATAAACCCGGCTATTCCGCACCTCAGTTAACAACGATATGGATACCATTGAGGCGTTAACTGAGGTGCGCCGTATTTCTACAGGCAAAAAAAACACCTGTCAAAAAGGCAGGTGTATAAATACAATCAGGTCTACAGACGGATAGTGCCTCACTCAACGTTGTGTCCGGTTTGTGATGAAAAGACAGTGATGCTTACTCATCTATAGGTCATGTATTGAATAGTTAGATCATTCATTAAACGTAGTTTTCACGCTCAATGAACGTCCCTATCACCTTGTCATGCATCTCTTCGGATTTGGAATAGCCAATCGTCTTT
>NZ_JBBMXH010000168.1:0-4949 GCF_037996725.1 Xenorhabdus entomophaga | reverse complement strand
TTCAACTAACTTGTCCATAGCCTGTTCCCCCTCGGAGCTGTTTTTGGTGTGCACCAAAACTTTGCTCCTGGAACAGGCTTCTCGTCAATGTCTTATCCAGAATTCGGGTTACTTTTAAGATACAAGGGCAAGCCGATTATGGGTATTGTGCCGCCAAGAACGAAACTTACTACGGCTTTAAAGGAATGTAATGAACGCATCCCAACTACTGAGCCTTTGGCACCGTGCTGGAATTGAGAGGTGAAGCGTGGATCCTCACAGATTTCCGGCTTTATAGTGCCTAAGCGGGAAGCTTGTTGCTCCCTGATGACTGGAGGAACCACCCATGAAACATACTCCTTTTGGCGTCGATAGTGCAAAACATTTGATGCAAATTCATTTTGTCGATGAATACACCGGCGAGCTTATTGATAAGCAACTCAGACGGCAGGATTTTTTAACCTTTTTCAGTCACCGCGAGCCTGGCCTGATTGGTATGGAAGCCTGTGGCGGTGCGCATTATTGGGCTCGGGAGCTAAGAAAACTAGGGCATGAAGTGCGTTTGCTTCAGGCGCGGTTTGTCAGGGCATTCAGGATGGGCAATAAGAACGATGTTCAGGATGCCCGGGCTATATGGCTGGCCGTTCAGCAGCCCGGCAAATCAGTTGCCGTCAAAAACGAAGAACAACAGGCCATTCTGTCATTACATCGGATGCGTTACCAATTAGTGAAATTCAGAACCGCGCAACTCAATGCGCTGCATGGTTTGCTACTGGAGTTCGGTGAAACGGTGCATAAGGGCAGAACCTCATTGGATAAAGCGATACCGGAGGTACTTGAGCGGCTAAGGGAAAAACTGGCCCCTTTCCTGCTCAGTCTTCTTGAAGAACAATACCACCGCTTAAACGAAATCGATGAACAAATTGAGCAGGTGGAAAAGCACCTGATGGCGTGGGCAAAACAGAATGCCGATTGTCAGCGGATTATGAAAATTCCCGGTGTCGGCGTGCTGATTGCCACCGCCGCCATCGCCACGATGGGCGACCCCAGCGCATTCCGATCCGGCAGAGAATTTTCCGCCTATCTGGGATTGGTGCCGAAACAGACAGGAACGGGAGGCCGGGTTAAATTACTGGGGATCAGTAAACGAGGGGATACTTATCTGAGAACCTTGTTTATTCACGGAGCAAGATCGGCCGCCTTACTGACTAAAACGCCCCCGGTGTGGGTAACAGAATTGAAAAAACGACGTCCACTCTGTGTAGCGATAGTCGGCATGGCCAATAAGCTGGCCCGTACCGTTTGGGCACTGGTCGCTCACCAACGGGAGTACCAAAAAGATTACGTCAGTGTCAGGCCTTATTAAGGCGTTTCACTGTTCAACTTTAACTTTTAACTCAACTAAGATGAATGCAGAAAGATTGCGAAGGCAATGATACTGATTGATGACAAAGACAGGTAAGACCGTGACTTGCTAAACCTGAATGAGGTATTGAGCATAAGGCTCGCTAAAGGAATGAGGAGTAAGTCAGCGGATTACATCGAGGCCCGCAGCATCGGCTGCAATAAGGCTGATGTTATGAACTCCCGCTCCTCATGGAGTAAGATGGGAATTCATCAATAAAATCCAGCCAGCTTTGGGAGGAGATTATGCCTAATCTCATCATCGGTCTTGATATTGCTAAAAATATTTTTCAAGTTTATGGGACCAACCACCGTGGCGTAGCCACTATTAAACGGAAGTTACGTCGAAATAGTGTGTTGAAGTTTTTTGCGACTCTGGAGCCTGCACTGATTGGGATCGAAGCCTGCCATAGTGCACATTATTGGGCACGGGAATTGACAAAGTTGGGGCACACGGTTCATTTGTTGCCAACCCAATACGTTAAACCTTTTGTTGTCGGCGGAAAAAATGATGCTAATGATGCTGCTGCGATCTGTATGGCAGTAACAAGACGGGATATTCACTGTGTACCCATAAAAAGTGCTGAGCAGCAATCATTACAGTCATTGCACCGAATACGGGAAGGGGCTATTCAGGAAAGAACGGCTAAATCAAATCAGATCCGTAGTCTGTTTTCAGAAGAAGGCATTATATTTCCGACCGGGCTGTCTTCGCTAAAAAAAGGGCTCCTTGAGCTTATAGAGGACGGAGAGTCAGTGATAACCCCTATCCTGAGAAAGCTGGGTATGATGTATCTTGAACAATTATCCTGTTTACAGGCGTGGATCGGTGAGCTTAACGAAATGATTGACAGATATTTCAAGGAGAACGATGCCTGTCAACGGTTAGCCACCATTCCCGGTATTGGGCCGGTGATCGCCACAGCCATTGTCAGTCGCGTTGGGGATCCAGGTCTGTTCAAAAATGGCCGACACTTTGCTGCCTGGCTGGGGTTAACCCCCAGACAATATTCCAGTGGTGGAAAAACCAAACTCGCTGGAATAACAAAACGGGGTGATGGTTATATACGAAAATTGTTGGTTCAGGGCGCCAGAGCCGTGATTTACCATATAAATCGAAGGCATGATAACTATGGTGAGTGGATAAAAAAACTGATACAGCGTCGTCCGGTAAATATTGTGGCGATCGCGCTGGCAAATAAGATCGCCAGAATATCATGGGTGATATTAACGAGTGAAGAAAAGTTCAGGGTGGCATCGTAATCACAGGGGAATGAAATTTATTTTAGCTTTATTGATCTTGCTAATTGCGCAGGAAAAGTGAGATGGGAGATCGGTCAAACCGACACCTGCAAAACCTGATATATCCGACGACCAAGAATGAATAAAGGTCTGAAGGCCGATAAGGAGCAGGTGTGCATATATCCATCATGGCTCAGCAGAAAATAACCTGCAAACACAGAAGCCGAATGTACGAACGCAGTTATGACCGCCATCCAACGCACTTATCTTGCACATAAGCGGGAGTTCATGTACGGATATAGAGCTGCAACCTACCGTCGATGTCAATGTGATTTTTGTCTTGTAAACGGGATGCGTTCATATAGGCATCTGATGATAGATGAAACCGGTGTGTTAACAAGGATCACGTTGACTCCCGCCAGTGTCAGTGAGCATGAAGCCGCCTGGGATTTGGCCGCCCCGATAAAAGGGTATCTGCTCGGTGATAAGGGCTATTTATGCATGGAATTTAAACAGGAAATGAAGAGGCAGGGCATTGAGATGATTACCCCGATGCGTACCAATATGGATGATCCTCTTCCCAAGGAAACGAGAAGAATGATTAACGCCAAACGCCGTTTAATTGAAACCGTGATTGGTCAACTCGCCGGACAATTTGCTATCGAGAAGTGCCGGGCACGGGATTTATGTATTGGATGAACTCATGCAAACTTCTTCTTGCAATTTCTCTCTCAATAGCCTCATCCAGTATTGCATTATCAATATCCATGTCAGCACCAAAAGTGAGAAAAAGCAGGTTTTCGCATGTATAAAAAAGCCCGCAATTGCGGGCTTTTCATGTTTATTTTCCGGATGTTGAACCACCTGATTTAGGTGCAGCATTTCCACGCCCACCACCAGATGGATTACCTGTTGTGCTTGGCCAGTTACCGCCATTCTGAGGATGACTAGAAGACTGACCTTTTGATGAGTTTTTGCTCATTTTATTTCCTCATGAGTAACGTATTGGAATTATCTTCATATAAAAAACAGCACTTACTATCAGTGACATTGCTCACATAACAACCAATCCCTGTTATATTAAGATTGATGCTTCCCCTTGTGGGCTCTCAGTTTCAGTAGTTGATCAAAACTCAAGTGACTGAGATTGATATTGTTCGGGGTCATCGTGCCATCGGTAGAACTAAAATCAACTTTTTTAGCCGAATCCCAACCCATCAATTCCGACAGTTGTTTAATCGCCGCTTTCGGGTCATGCAATTTTAACTTAATACCGTCTTTGCCAGTGGTTAGCTCTGAGATAGCGCTTAGTGCTGCCGGATTCTGCAAAGCTGAATCTCTAAATTGCCATGTAGCTTGGAACACTGGCTTATCCTTGTCGTCTTCCCTTATCTGACTGTATGGAAGTCGGCGATATCGTGAATAGAAACACGTCCCATTGCTGATAAGCGCTCTAAGGCTTCCTGACGGCTCATCACCGCATAAGAAACGGCTTCTTGGTTCATGGCGTCGAGAAAGGTTTTAACGTTATCAAATGTTATCATTCGGCTGGCCTGAGTTCGGGCAGATTCTCCTTTTGCCTTCCCTCCTGCCTTACGATAAGCATCAACTTGGTTTAACCCTTTTAGGATACCCAGTGCGAATTTTTGCTGTAATGGAGTTAAGGCATCAAAGAGAACTTTCTGCTCATCAGTGAGCGTGGGCTTCTTTTGTGCCATTGTTTGGTTCCTTAAAAAGCAAAAGCCACCACGGGGTATGATGGCATAGGTTATTCCTGTAGCCATTCAGGGAATGGACGCAGAAATATTTACTTTAATTTCATATGATAATTAATTGTTAAGCATTATTCGCTTGTTATTAGGTGAAAATAGGTTTATTTGGTTGATCGGTCTTTATTGTCGTCAGTGAAATAAGGTGAATAAAATGAAAAAATATATTCTTCTTGGTCTGGTAACATTCATAACGACTTTAGCGCCAATGCAGACTTATGCTGCAATTTGTTCAAATCAGACTGGTCAAGAGTGGACTATCTGTATGGGTTGGTGCATGGTAAATAGCTTTGGTCATCCTAACGACTACCTTACTTGTCTATCTTTATAATGAATTCGGATAGGACGGTAACATTCCTACCGTCCTATCATGATGCACTGACACTGAATCCTGATACAGACAAGGGCTTAAAATTAAGTCCTCCCAATGTGTGAAATTCAGATATAATAAGTATCCCCCGGCATAGCCGGGGGTTTTTCATATGCGCCTATAAGGCTTTCTTACCAGCCGCGCCCTAACAGGCGCATCGCAATCTGACATTTGCATTCTATGGA
>NZ_JBBMXH010000167.1:0-5096 GCF_037996725.1 Xenorhabdus entomophaga | reverse complement strand
CATCTTCGGCATTCAGGGTCACATCCCCCGTTAACGCCTTGCCATTTACTTTCCGTGCATTCGGCACTGCATTTTCTGCCAGTTCCTTAGTTCCCACCAAACCGAGGTTTTCTACAAGAATTGGATCATTACGATCCGAGCTAAGATCCTTGTCATTAACTTAAAAGATTTAAAAATAGTGGTGAAAATGAATCTATTTAATTTGCTAAAAAATAACCAACTTCCTCAATAACCTCGAATAATACGAAAAAGGACAAATTTTGAACCGAAATATTGACTCTCAATCAATTCTTTTCCAAAATTTTTTGACCAGCTACAGCTGGGTTAACGAATTAAGCGCATACGTAATGTATTTGCCCGTGACCTGATAATGACGTTGGCACTTGGAACCAGAATAACAATTATTATCTCTCCCTGTTAATCCGCAGAAAAATAACACTTTTTACAGTCACCATTTGTACGATGAGACTGACAAGGACAATCAATTAAAATCCATCCCAGCATTCATTAATCTTTGCAGACTGCTTATCCGCAGAGGAAAGCGAAATTTTCAAGGTTTCGCTTTCTGATTGATTTTCAACTATAAGGAAAAAGATATGTCTGAAACAATTAAAACCGGAAACCAGAATCCTGAGAATGAATGCCCGTTTGATCCCAATAATTATAAAGGCGAGCAGATTGTTGCCCCAGAAGGCTCTTTCTATTGGGCTCTGATTCAATTGAAACTGAGCAAGAAAGTGCGCCGCAGTGACTGGGCTGATAAGGAACAGCTAAGCTTTGTCCCGCGCCGTACCGACACCGAAGGTAAGTTCGATTATTTATCCCATATTGATAAGAGCAATAAACACGGCAATTGGGCACCTTGGCAGCCGATGCAAGAAGACCTGATGGCTTGCGATTGGGCGTTGATTCAAGAAGCGATAACACCTGAAGAGAGAGAAAATCTGGTTTTTGATCTTAAATCAGACATGTCCATATCTTCATGGGGAGCGCAAAGAACTTGGGGGTATATAGGTGAGAAAGGGGGACCTCATTATGATCCATCACTTCTTGGTAGCTTAAATATGATTCGAAATAACACTGATATTAAAACCGTTACGGCATTCGTTGTTAGCGATGTAGCTGATATTTACCAAAAGTTCCAATATATCCGCTTTAATTTCTTCTCTGAAAAAATGAATGACTTGCAGTATGCCAGTGAGATAAAGGAAAAAAATCTGCAGGTAACAGTCGATAACGTTACCTATAATTTAGGAAAGCCTACTACCGCTCGTTTCGAGAACGGATTGGGATGGAGGACTGCATATAGTAATGAGCAAAACTCAGCCGTTGATGAACTGATTAAAGTCTTACAGCAAACGGGTAAAACTAAGCGTTTTTACTGTGTTTGGAAGTAATTCAATTCTGAATTAGTTTGTTAAGGCCACACATTGTGTGGCCTTAATCATATCCAATGTTTTCCCCTCACCAAAAAATAACCAAAACTGCCAATTGACTTGAACAACACAAAAAAAGAACAAATTTCGCACCGAAAAAGAGGGCAAAAAAAAACATATCCGGTATTCTTTGACGGCGACTTCTGTTTACAGCATCATGTCGAGAAGTTAGCTAGTAGAGGCAATTTTATGGTCACACAGGCAAATACAGATCAAGCTATCGACGGCGATCTCTAACCACTCCCACAATACCCAATGACAGAGCCCCGACGGATACCAGAAACTCATTACTATGGATAAGGACTTTTTTGCAGCAGATGCTGAAATCCAGAACATGTTCAAGATTGAGCAGTAAAATCTTTTTAAACACCAAAATCTAATTCTTTCCAACGGCGTTCTCCAACCAGAACAACACCTTACATCTATCCCATTTGTACCATCCACCAGACACTGCCAACCGCATGATTTTAAATGCCTATTGCGTCAATATACTCCCACACCTTAACAGGAGAGAACGCTAATATGGCACAAGATTATCATCATGGAGTCCGTGTACAGGAAATCAACGAAGGTACGCGCACCATTACAACCGTTAGCACCGCTATCGTGGGTATGGTCTGTACTGCACCTGACGCAGACGAAAAAACATTTCCGTTAAACACTCCAGTTCTGATTACTGACGTTATGAGCGCCAGTGGTAAGGCCGGGAAAAAAGGCACTTTGTCCTCATCACTGAAAGCAATCGCAGCCCAGGCTCAACCTGTCACTGTTGTTGTTCGTGTGGCTGAGGGCGAGTCAGAAGAAGAAACCATTTCTAACATCATCGGTGGTGTCACTGATGAAGGTAAGAAAACCGGTATGCAGGCGCTGTTGGCGGCACCAAGCCAGCTCGGTGTTAAACCCCGCATTCTGGGTGT
Organism: Xenorhabdus entomophaga; assembly: GCF_037996725.1. Taxonomy (NCBI): domain Bacteria; kingdom Pseudomonadati; phylum Pseudomonadota; class Gammaproteobacteria; order Enterobacterales; family Morganellaceae; genus Xenorhabdus; species Xenorhabdus entomophaga. The sequence continues at coordinate 2,743 of NZ_JBBMXH010000167.1, read as the reverse complement.
TCCGGGTCTGGATTCAAAAGCTGTGGCTACTGAACTGGCCTCTATTGCCGAGAAACTGAAAGCAATGGCGTATGTGAGCGCTTATGGCTGCAAAAAAATCGAAGAAGTCATCAAATATCGTGAAAACTTCAAGCATCGTGAGCTGATGCTGATTTGGCCTGACTTCCTGAGCTGGGATACTGTCACCAACAGCGAAGCGATTGCTTTTGCAACCGCTCGTGCTTTGGGTCTGCGCGCTAAGATCGACCAGGAAACTGGCTGGCACAAAACCCTGTCCAACGTTGGTGTCAACGGTGTGACTGGTCTGTCCGCTGATGTCTTCTGGGATCTGCAAGATACCGCGACTGACGCTGATCTGCTGAACAAAGCTGGCATCACTACGCTGATCCGTAAAAACGGTTTCCGTTTCTGGGGTTCACGCACCTGTTCTGATGACGCACTGTTCCAGTTCGAAAGTTACACCCGTACCGCTCAGGTTCTGGCTGACACCATGGCTGATGCGCATATGTGGGCAATCGACAAGCCGCTGACCCCATCGCTGGTACGCGATATTATCGAAGGTATCAATGCCAAGTTCCGCGAGTTGAAAGCGGGTGGCTACATCATTGATGGTCGTTGCTGGTACGACGACAAAATCAACGATAAAGACACCCTGAAAGCAGGCAAACTGACCATCGATTACGACTATACACCTGTACCGCCACTGGAAGACATGATGTTACGCCAGCGCATTACAGATAGTTACCTGATGGATTTCGCGAAAAGTATCAATAAATAAGGGGCTGACTGATGGCATTACCTCGCAAACTTAAATACCTGAACTTGTTCAACGATGGCAACAACTATCAGGGCATTGTGGAAGAACTGACGCTTCCGAAATTGAGCCGCAAGCTGGAAGCCTACCGTGGCGCTGGCATGAACGGCAGTGCAATGGTGGATCTGGGTCTGGATGAAGGCGCACTGGATGCTGAATTCACTCTGGGCGGCGTTGAATCTCAACTGTACAAACAGTGGGGCATCGCGAAAGCGGATGGCGTCATGCTGCGTTTTGCCGGCTCTTTTGAACGCGAAGATACTGGTGACGTCGTTGCAGTTGAAGTTGTGATGCGTGGTCGCTTCCAGGAGTTCGACCACGGTACTTATAAACAAGGTGATAACACTCAGACCAAAATCACTGCCAAAAACACTTATTTCAAACTGACATGGGATGGCGAAGAACTGATTGAAATCGACACCATCAACATGGTTGAGAAAGTGGGTGGAGAAGATCGTCTGGAGCAACATCGCCGCGCTATCGGTCTTTTTTAATCGCTCTTTTAGCAATTAAATTTTTTAAAACTTATTTCCTGTCTCATCAATACGTTAGTCGTGTTTGTTGAGACAGGCTTTTAATCGGATAAACAAGGTTGAACCATGACAGAAACACTGAATACTCAAAATGACGATCTGCGCACCATCGAATTGGAAGCACCACTGGCGCGAGGCAACGGCGAAATCACGGAAGTGATGGTACGCAAACCTAACAGCGGTGCATTGCGCGGTGCACGTTTACAGGCGCTGCTGGAAATGGATGTGGATTCTATGCTGCTTGTTCTGCCGCGTGTTACCACCCCTGCATTGACCAAAAGTGACCTGATGATGATGTCACCTGGTGATCTGATTAATCTCAGTGTGGAGGTGGTCAATTTTTTGTTGCCGAAGTCGGTCAAGTCCGATTCCCAGAACGATTAACGGTTGATGAATTGGTGGCAGATATCGCCACCGTTTTTCACTGGTCACCGACAGTGACAGATGAAATGTCACTGCCGGAACTGTTGGACTGGCGACATCGGGCCATTTTAAGAAGTGGTGCAGAACATGAGTAACATACAGTCGCAGCTAGACAAGGTATTGAGTGCCGTTGGAAAGCTGACCAGTTCCTTTAAACCTTTTCAACGGCATCAGAAAAAGCTGGCGGATGCAGTAGATAAAATCCATAACCAGTTTAAAAAGCTCAATAAGAGCATTGAGAGTTTAAAACCTATAGTCGGATATGCGCAGGAAACTGCGCGTATGCGTGCCGATCTTAAAGCCTATAATCAAACAATTAAACAATCTTTATCTGTGCGGCAGAAGTCTACAAAAATAATGCAGGTTAATGCCGTCAGTCAATCAGCTAATATTGTTCAAACAACCCAAAATGTCAGAAAGGAAAATTCATCGAATAAAAAAAATGAATTTAATTTCGGTGTGGCTGGAAATATGACTAACAATTTTAAATTGTTAGATAAACTAGTTATTAATATTAATCCTAATATAACAATTTTATTTGGCATGCTGAATAAAATTAATGGGGTTTTGAATTTAACTACTGGTTTTGTAAAAGTAACATTCCAAACATTAATTAACCATATACAAATATTCGGCAATGTTGGCATAAAAATATTTGACTCTTTAAGAGTCAATTTGAATATATTTGCACTACTGGGAATTCAGGCGTTTGTTGAGTTAAGGGCCAGCCTGAACTTTTTCGTACAACTGGGCATTCGGGCGTTTGTTGAGCTAAGGGCCAGCCTGAACTTTTTCGTACAGATGGGCGTTCGGGCGTTTGTTGAGTTAAGAACCAGCCTGAACTTTTTTGTGCAATTGGGCGTTCGGGCGTTTGTTGAGCTAAGGGCCAGCCTGAACTTTTTCGTACAGATGGGCGTTCGGGCGTTTGTTGAGTTAAGAACCAGCCTGAACTTTTTTGTGCAATTGGGCGTTC
>NZ_JBBMXH010000166.1:0-5219 GCF_037996725.1 Xenorhabdus entomophaga | reverse complement strand
GCTCAATGGATCGCTCTAACAAGATCGCAACATGCTCACCCGGATAAACCCCTTGCTCAATTAACTGACGGGCCAGCCGGTTAGCACGGATATTCAGCTCCGTATAACTGAGGGTTTGATCTCCCGCTATCAGCGCTGTAGCAACCGGCGTTTTCTCTGCCTGCTGTTCAAACAACTGATGAATACATAACTGCTCAGGATACGGTGTTTCCGTCGCGTTCCAGGTTTCCAGCAATAACGCACGTTCCGTTTCAGGCAAAATATTCAGTTCCCGTACCGGTGTTTCTGGTGCCTGCTCCAGCGCTTCTGCCAGACTGGTCAGCGCCTGCTGCATGTAACCGCATATCCTTTCCGGATCAAAGGGTTGTACTACCTGAGCCGTCAGCCCCAAATCGGAACCCCCATCCTCTACCGACAACACAAACGGGTAGTTGGTTCGTTCCTGTGCGCCAAGGAATTCAATTCCGCTGATGATCTCATCCGGCGTGACCGGCTGGGTATTATGCCGGTAATTCAACAGCGCATTGAACAGCGGTGTCCCACTGGCTACCCCACTGCAACGTTGGGCCAGCGCCAGTGAGGCATGTTCATGCGCTAATAACCCTGCCAATCGGCTATGGGCGGCCTGTACACTCTCCCGCACCGGGGTTTCATCTATATCCAACCGTAACGGCAGGGTATTAATAAACAGCCCCATGCCATTGTCAGCGCCTTCGCCAGCCTGCATACGCCCAAACAGCACCGTGCCAAACACCACTTGCTTCTGATCACTGGTACGCGACAACACCTGTGCCCAGGCCAAATGACACAGCGCCGCCACACTGACGCCCAAACGCCGGGCCTGATTACGCAGACGGTTATTCAGTGCAGGCGTCAGCATTCTGTGCGATTCCGCTACCTGCGAGCCGTCATGGTGTACTTCCGTCAATCCGAATGGCAACGTCGGCTCATCCACCGCCGCCAACATATCGGTAAAGAAACGGGTATGTTCTTCCTGACTGATTCCCAATTGAGACTGAGCGACCAAAGTACGAAAAGGTACTGGCGCAGACAGGCTGTCTCCCCGTCCGGTAAGATACGCCTGCACTTCGCTGTTCATCACTTCCAGCGTGGTATGGTCACCAATCAGGTGATGTAACAGTTGCAGCAGGACCCAGCGGCCATCCGTATCCTGAGCAATAACAAAGCGCAACAACGGTGCCTGACTCAGGTCAATACGATGCTGGCACGGATCAAAGCGTTGGGTCAGTTGGTCACTGATCGATCCGTCAGCCGGATTGAGTGTCAGTTCTGTGATGAATAAGGGAACCTGACGACAAACCACCTGAGCCGGAGCTGACAATCCCTCCCAGATAAAAGCGGTCCGCAGGATATCATGGCGATCAACCACCTGTTGAACCGCGGCCAGATAACGATCCAGCAAAGATCGATCCGCAAAAGCCTGTTGGGTTAACAGAAGATAAGGATCGCCTTCATTTGCCAGAAGATGGTGGAATAAAATGCCATCCTGTAGTGGTAACAGAGCATAGATATCCTGAATGTTAGCCAGCCCACCCGGTACCTGATCAACAATACAGTCAATTTCACCCTGAGTGAGGTCAATCAGCGGCAACATCTCCGGTGTTAACACAGACGTATCCGGTGTAATACCGTTATCAGGCACCTTGATCTCACAATGCTGAGACAAAGACTGAGCCAGCACATTCAATGTCGGGTGCTGGAATAGCGCTTGTACCGAGATACCCAACCCCATACACCGCAAACGCTCAATCATCCGTACCGCCAACAGCGAGTGGCCTCCGAGGGCAAAGAAGCTATCGTGCCGACTGATCTTCTCAACTTGCAGCAATTCACGCCAAATGGTCGCTAACGCCACTTCTACCTCCCCTTGCGGGGCTTCATAGACCTGACGGGCAAAGGCTTTTTCTCCCGGTGCCGGCAGCGCCTGACGATCCAGCTTGCCGTTTGGCGTCAGCGGAAACGCATCCAGACGTACAAAAGCCGTCGGCACCATATAATCCGGCAACCGCGCACTCAGGTGTTCACGCAGACTGGCGGCCAATCCATCATCCGTTTGCGCTACCACATAAGCCACCAGGCGTTTATTCTGTCCATCACCCAACGCCACTACCAGTGCCTCACTCACCGCCGGATGTTCAATCAACCGAGTTTCAATCTCTCCCGGTTCAATACGGAAGCCACGGATTTTAACCTGTTGGTCATTACGGCCAACAAATACCAAATTGCCATCCGGCAGGTAACGGGCCAAATCCCCGGTGCGATACATCCGCGCATCCGGCTGATCACTAAACGGATCCGTCAGGAAACGTTCAGCGGTGAGTTCAGGGCGATTGAGATAGCCACGGGCCATACCCACACCGCCAATATATAACTCACCGACTGCGCCCAGCGACACCGGCTGACCGTGTTTGTCCAACAGATAGACTCGTTTGTTAACTGCCGGTCTACCGATGGGAATTAATCCCCCTGTATAGTCTGGCGGGCAATTCCAGGTGGTGGCGCAAACGGTGATTTCCGTCGGGCCATAGGCATTGAACACCTTGGCCTGACGGTTTAATGTCTGGATTAGCGCCGGACTGGGTGCTTCACCGCCCAGTATCACGGTCGGCTTTATCGTCAGCGCCGGTAAATCAGCGCCATCCCGCAGCAGGGCAGGAGTCAAACAAGCGTGCGTCACCGATTGCTCTTCCAGATAATGCCAGAGACGGTGCGGGTCTTGCCGGATTGTTTCAGTCGGAATAATCAGCATAGCCCCACAGCTCAACGCCATCATGATTTCCCAGACGCTGGCATCGAAGCCAAATGAGGCAAATTGCAACATCCGGCTGGTGATACCCACATCAAACTGGGCAATGTGTTCCAGCGTCAGGTTAACCAGACTCTGATGTTCAATCATCACCCCTTTCGGTCTGCCGGTGGAGCCGGAAGTGTAGATCACATACGCCAGATGCCGTGAGGTGAGAGCAGGAATTTGCGGATTATTATCTGGTTGATTAGTGTCAGGCTGATCCGACAGGGCATTTGGATCGAGTACCGTTAACGTCTTCAGTGCTGCTTCACCCAAGGCTGCCCGTCCAACATGATCCGCCAGCAAAACAGTTGGCACAGCATCAGTAAGCAGATAAGCCAGACGTTCACCCGGATAAGCCGGATCTAGTGGCACATAAGCCCCGCCCGCTTTCAATACCGCCAGCAATCCCACTATTCTTTCCAGTGATCGCGTCACGCAAATGGCTACCGGTTGGTCTGGTATTACACCCAATGCAATCAGTTGATGTGCTAATCGGTTGGCGAGGGTATTCAATTCAGCGTAACTGAGCGTCTGATTTTCATACCTTACCGCTATCGCATCCGGGGTTCTCTCTACCTGTTGTTCAATCAACTGATGAACACACAACTGTTCAGGATATGGCGCTACGGTTGCATTCCAGGTTTCCAGCAACAACCGGCGCTCTACTGGTGCCAGAATATTCATTTCCCCGACTGGCTGCTGAATGTCAGCGACCATCGTTTGCAGTATTGTGTGCAAATACTCAACGTGTCGTTCGATTGTCGATTGATCAAACAGGGCGGTTGAATAACCGAGATAACCGACAATCCTGTCCTCCTCTTCAAACAGATTAAGTTCAAGATCAAACTTAACGACATCAAGGGCTTGATCGACCGGTGAAATTGTCAGCCCCGGCAATCTCCATTCCACAATCTCATTGCTCTGCCAGGCAAACATCACCTGAAACAACGGGGTATGCGCCAGCCTACGCGGTGGTTGTACAATCTCTACCACTTGTTCAAACGGTAAATCTTGATGCTCCTGTGCCGCCAGCGCGGTTTGCCGCACACGCGACAGCAACTCCGTCACATTAGGCTCACCCGATAAGTCGATACGCAACGCCAAAGTATTAACAAAGAAACCAATCAAGGATTCCACTTCCTGACGGCTGCGACCGGCACTGGGTGTACCGATAACCACATCATCCTGACCGGACAAACGGGACAAGACTATTGACCAGGCTGATAGCAAGGTCATAAATAACGTGACCCCCTGTTGTTCACTCAGACGCTTAAGGGATGCCGTTAACTCTGCGTCCAGATTGATAGGCCACAGGTTCCCGGCAAACAACTGTTCAGGCGGACGTGGTCGATCAGTTGGCAAATCCAGCAAGACTGGCGCGTCAGCCAACGCCATTCGCCAATAATCGGATTGAATCTGAACCCTCTCTGCCGACAGCCACTGACGCTGCCATGCAGCATAATCAGGGTATTGGATCACCAACGGCGGCAACGGATCAGGCTGTTGGTTTAGGCAGGCTGAATAAAGTGCATTCAGTTCTGATTTCAATATCCCTAAAGACCAGCCATCGGACACAATATGGTGTTGGGTCAGCAGGAAGATATACTCATCGTCAGTCAGTTGTATCAGAACAGAACGAATTAAGGGACCGCAGGCAAGATTAAACGGCATTTTAGCTTCCTGCTCGCACAAACGCTTAAGCCGCTCATCCACCTCCGGAGCTTTACGCAGATCGTATTTTTTCATCGGCAGACCAAAGTCCGCCGGCAGGAGTTCAACCTGAGGCTGCTCATTGACTGTGATAAAAACGGAACGTAATGCTTCATGGCGGGCAAACAGGTGATTCAGCGCCTGCTGCCAGGCACGAATATCAAGCTGGCCCCGTAAACGCAGTGCCAACGGAATATGGTAGGTATCACTAACCCCCTCAAACTGCGCCAGGAACCACAGACGCTGTTGCGCAAATGACAGGGGTAGTGCTCCGTCATGGGGTGTCGGTGTGATGACGGGCAATGCCCCATTCTGTTCATTAAGATGCTCATCAACCACCTTAGCAAAGGCCAGCAAAGCAGGCGCTTTAAACAATGTGGTCAGCGGCAGTTCGGCACCTAAAGCCGCGACACGGTTCATCACCCGCATCGCCAACAACGAATGACCACCCAGAGCAAAGAAATTGTCATACCGACTGATTTGCTCAACATCCAACAACTCGCGCCAGATAGCCGCCAAGGCCATTTCAGTTTTCCCTTGCGGCACTTCATAGACCTGACGGGCTAAGTTTTCCTCTCCCGGCACCGGCAATGCCCGGCGATCCAGTTTACCATTCGGCGTCAACGGGAATTCATCCAGACGGACAAAAGCCGCCGGCACCATATAATCAGGCAAGATTGCGCTTAAGTGGGCACGC
>NZ_JBBMXH010000165.1:0-5236 GCF_037996725.1 Xenorhabdus entomophaga | reverse complement strand
GCTTACCGAGATCGATACCAATGAGTGTGACGTTTTGCATGATGGCCTCTCCAGAAAAAAATACCCTGTTAGAGTATCGTTCACAAGGTAGGGGGCGACCATCTCATTATGACTGGCATCAGGCCGATATCATCGCAGCATTACGTAAACGTGGTACAACCTTGGCGGCTCTCTCCCGTGAGACAGGACTCAGTTCATCAACATTAGCAAATGCACTCAGCAGACAGTGGCCTAAAGGCGAGTGGATAATTGCAAACTATCTTGGCATCCACCCCTCTGAAATTTGGCCTAGCCGCTATTTTAATCAGCGTGGTCAGCTTATTGAGCGTAAAGTTCGCAGTAAACCACAGGAATAACCCGCTGTAATTTGTGATCGATGTCGTAAAAATGAATATTTTTTATCTCAAGCCCTGAGCGTAAAATGTCAGCAAAATCTGACCGTTTTTAACCCTCACGGCTTTTTTGCTTTAAGATGATTGAAAAGCATACAATAAACGATATAACTAAGCTAAATCAGTCAGATAGGAAAGAAGAAGCAAGGAAAAAAACTTAGGGGCATTAAAAGGGGCATAAAAGAAAGGTAAGGTTATAGACTTTTTAGATTCAACAAGTTACCATGTTTTTCGATTCCGAGTCCGGCACCAAGTTTCCACGCGGGTTTGTCTTAGGTTGTTAAATTTCCTGACAAAAGCGCAAAAAAGAATCAATCGTTAATAAAATGTCAACCCTAATCAGTCCAATTTGTACTATTACGGTGTTTAAGAACATTTTAGACAAGAGTTCAGGGTGACTGTTTTTCAGTTACCCTTTCCTTGTTTAAGGTAATGATTTCAGTAATTGATTCTGATGTCAAGTGAGGTATAAACTTCACAGGATACCGGATCGGTATCAATCATCTTTTCATACCCTCCATTGTTGATGCAGGGCAGTTCAATCAATCCCATCCTCCTGACTGAAACCCGCCCTGTTCTTTTTAATCCGTTTTATTCCTTCTCACCGGAACGCTCATCAGAACGATCCGTGTACAACCCCAGTTCCCGCTCCAGTGTTTTTCCCGTCACTTCCATATCGAGATCAATGTACTCCATCGTGGTCGCGACATTACGGTGCCCCAGTAGTCTTTTCACCAACGGCAGGTTCCGATCCGGCGCTTTCATCAGCGTTGTTGCCATGGTATGGCGAAAGCGGTGGGGAGAGACGGCAAAACCACATTCTCTGGACAGCCTGCGGAAGAAAGAGCGGAGCTGTTGTTTTTCCCTGCCGATATCGTATTTGTAACGGGAAAGCCGGCTTTGGTGCGGTACATTCAACCGGCTGAGGTCAAAAATCGGATCATCAGCTTCGGCACCTGCCGCTGTTGTCCGTTCAATTAATTGCGCCAGCCGGGGTTTGAGTGGCTGGACAATCGGCACCTCCCATTCACAGTGGTTTTTACTGCCTTCAAGGCCCAGTTCAATATAATTGCTTTCCAGATTGATATCCCGCAGCCGCAGGTGCAACAACTGGTTTTGGCGTATCCCCGTAAAACGTAATGTTGCCAGTACCGTCATCCAATACCAGGTCGGGTATAATGCACAACGCCCTCCCCGTTGAACCGCCCCGATTCTTTCTTCCTCAGCAAATTTCCCCATCACCAGGTTCATGCGGTTTATCTGTGAGTCACTCAGGATCTTCTTCTTTTTCTTCTCTTTTTTCACTGCAGCCTCGTTAAACGGGTTCTCAGTGTGCGGCAACAGTTTTTGCTCCATGCCGAAATTAAAGATTGCCCGCATGTGAGCCACCTTATTGTTCCAGGTGTGGCTCGACTGCTTTTTCTCCAGCAGAAGATGACGCCGCCACCGCAACACATCCCGGTGAGTGACCTGCGCCGGTGAGACCGCTTCCCCCATAAACCGGGTAAAGCCCTTCGTCACTTTACGGTAACTCCACTCGGTATCCGGTCTCAGGATATGTGAAAAAAAGTACTCGTCTAATAATTCTTCCCAACCCATTATTTCTTCTGTTCCGTGCATCATTTTTTTCCTGTTATCAACAACACAACCCAGCGGCTTTTCGATATAGCAAGCCGTAAATCATTCTGTTAAAAATCAATCACAAATTGAAATTATTTCATTATTAATATCATGACGACTCCTCCCTGGCGGGAGCAACGTTTTCTGGTTGCCTGCCTGTGCGTTTGCCTATTTTCAAATCGTTATCGTTCTCATTTGCATTAACGGACAATGAAAATTCATCATTTGATTGAAATAATGACAATAACGTCCGGGTATCATCCTCCGTCGATGGAGAGGGATTTTTCATTTCATTTGCGGAAGCAGCCGATTGGATTTCCGGCCTTGTACCGGCTTCGGAAGCCAGGGCCGTTTCGGCTGCCGTTGGCAAAACCGCCTGTTTTACCAACGGGGAATGAACCTGCCCGGCAGCATCCTGAAGCAACGCGTCAATCAGGGGTACGGAAGAGGGGCGACCATTGAGGTGCAACATCAGGCAGTGCCAGGCTTCCGGCACGGAAACCAGCCACATAATGGCTTTTTCCGGTAACAAACTGGCGGCCAGCAAGGCTTCCTGTGGCACAGTCAGGGCATTTTCCGGTGTGCGAAAACGGAAAAGAAAAGGGTTACCGGGGACACAGACACCCGGCTGCCAAAAGTGTCCGTCATCCAGCTCCCCTTCCAGTTGCCGCAACAGGGGCAAGTGATAAAACAACGCTGCCCAGAACACCACCGCCTGCCATAACACACTCTGGGCGGCCTGCGTTTCCGGTGCCGCCCCCGGCGGTAACAGATGCCCTTTAGCCAGCCGCACGGCACAGGTGGTAAATTGCAGCGTCAGGTCAGCAAATCCCCCTGCCCCTGACCAGTCACCTTCCGGTGTCGCGGGCACCTGCTGGACACTGCCCAGCAATTGCTTCACCGGCGCAAGATAAAAACGCTGATACAGCCCTTCCGGCAAGGCACTGTTTTGCCATAATTGTTGCAGGTACTGACGGCGCAGCGGGGTGGCCAACAACTCATCCGCCGATTGCGGCTGGAAATAACCCCGACAATCACGAATGGTCTCCGGCGGTGGTGCTGATGATTTTTTCTGTGCAGCAGACTGACGGATAAAATGGGATTTAAGACGCTGAAACATGGCTTTTCTCCTTCGGTTCAAATTGGGCCCAGTGTCGGTGAATCCCAGTCTGAAACAAGGAAAAACTCTTTATGCGGAAATGAAAATTAAACTGGCACGATTCATCCATTGACTCGCTTACTCAATCAGCTTAATTTTCACTATAAATCAATCTATTAATATGATTTAAAAATAAAAAGCGCCCCGAAAGGCGCATTAGAGTAATAGGATAGAGGCTGAAAAAATTCAGGCTGCCTGTGGCTGTTGATACTCCCGTAAACGGCCCGACCAGTTACCCAGATAATGGGCGGGCGTGTAACGTGTCCGTTTGCTGCCGCCATCATCCAGCGCATTGCCGATAGTGACCGCGGCCGGAATGCCGGTCAGGGAAAGCTGGACGTAAGCCATCACCGCGGCCAGCGGATCAATATCAATCGCTGACACCCACAGGCTGCATAACGGATCATGCCCCTGCTCTCTCAAGACGTCAGCGGCGGCCAGTGTCATGCAGCCCGCCCCACAAGCCGGCTCGTACAGGGTCACGAAAGGTTGCTCCTGCAAGCGTGCGGAGACATCCTGCAACTGCATCTCTGCCATCATTCTGGCCACTTCCCAGGGCGTAAAAAACTGATTGAGGGCTTTATCCCCCAATCCCAGCTGCATAAACACACTGCCCAGAAAATCGCAGGGTTCCTGCGCCAATCCAAGAACGGTATAGGAAAACAGCTGCACAATCCGGTCAACATCTTCCCGTTCGTACTTTTTGATGGTTTTCAGGTAATACTGCTCCAGTTCCTCACAGTAACAGTATTTATTGTGAATGGCGGCCATCGCACAATTGCAAAAATCCTGAAAGACCGGGTAACGACGGTGGCAACGCGCCGTCTGGTTAAACAGTTCGATAAATTCTTTCTGGTGATTCGGTTGTGATGACATCACGTGTTTTCCTTGCAAAAAAATAAAAGGGAAACACGTTCCGAAAAGGGAAAATGTTTCCCCTTTCGGTTGAAGTGAAGATAAAACAATAAATTAATAATGAGTTAAACAACGCGTTATTGCCCAACGGCGATGGCCGGCACGGGCAGGTTCACCTCCCGCTTTTCCTCGTTGACCAGATAAAGCGCCGGCCGGTTCTCCCGTCCTGACTGCCCGTTGCCGCTGTCCACATGCTCGCCCTGATCATAGCAATCGTAGCCTTTGAGCTGACCTGATGATTCGCTGTACCAGTGACGGATTTCACAGTCAAACACCGATGACAGCTCGCCCATCAGCTCAGCAGACGGCGGTGCCCACGGAGAGTCAAAACGCACGGTTAAGCTGCTGACATTGCGGCGCTCCCAGCGGACATGGTGACCCAACGGCCATTCCATACCGTATTGTCCGTCGTAAAACTGCGCCGCAGTCGCGATGCCTTTCAACAAGCCACTGTTACCGTTAACCTCAGTCGCCAGCCGGGTCGGCATTATCATCAGCATATCGCAGGGCTGGGCTGATGCCGGGTAAGCGTTCAGCTTATCCCAGCATGCCCCGATATCGGGCGTGTCAGACCAGCCCACCATCCCAAACCAGTCGGTATACTGGCGGGTCAGGAGACGGGCGATACTGTCACGTGCCAGTTCCGGTACGCTTTCCCAGCGCACCAGGCTGAGGCCGGACTGACGGTACAGGTTATCTATCCGTTTAATGTTGTCGCTGCTTAACGGCACATTATCCTGCAATAACTTTAGCCACTGTTCAAAAGCCAGGTTCTGCGCCGTCGGTGCCGCCGTGCTGCGCACCAGCTCCGGATAAGGCGCATAGGTTTGCGGTTTGGTGGGTTTCAGTATTCCCGCACACCCCGCCAGAAATAACCGCAGGCTTTGCAGCACCGCCTGGCGGTAACGGGGGATTTCTTCACCGCAGACCCATTGTTGCATTATGTCAATACACACCGACTTGCCGGTGATTTCCAGTTGATTGGTGACCCATTCTGCCATGGTCAGGTTCCTCATTGAATTGATAAGAATAAACCGGCGGAACCGCACCATCAGGGCACAATTCCCCCGATGGGTGATAAAAAAAATGGGTTACTCGGACGGTGACCCGCTGGCCTGACTGAGCAGCGTTTCGGTAATACCGCTGTCGA
>NZ_JBBMXH010000164.1:0-5249 GCF_037996725.1 Xenorhabdus entomophaga | reverse complement strand
CCATGATCGCCACGGCAACCTGACGACATGGACGGATGCCCGCGGGGTGGCATGGGATCTGGAATACGGCCCCTTTGACCTGCCGGTGGCGCGGGTGGATGGCGAAGGCCATCGCTGGGCGTACCGCTACGACAAAAACAGCCTGCAGTTGATTGAAGTGATTAACCCGCTGGGTGAATGCTACCGTTACACGCTGGATGCGGACGGGCGGGTGGTCACGGAGACCGATTACGCCGGTACCCAGTGGCATTATGCCTATGACGGCAATGGCAACTGCACGGAGAAACGCGATGCCCTGGGGCAAATTACCCGATACCGGTATGATGACAATGGCCGCCTGACGGCGATGGAAACGCCGGAAGGCACCACGACCTGGCGTTATGACCTGATGGGGCGGCTGCTGGAAGTGGCGACACCGGGCACCCTCCCGCTGCGCTTTGAATATGACAGGCAGGGGCGGCGGGTAAAGGAGTATCAGGCGTACGGGCAAATCAGCCATGAATACCCGGATACCTTTACCCATCAGCGCACCGTGCTGGTGCAGGACGGGCGGGAATGGCAGACGGAGACGGGGGTCAACAAGGCCGGAGAACTGAAACGGCTCAGGATAAGCGGCGAGCATACCCTCAGCCTTGAACGGGATAAGGACGGGCAGGAGTGGCACCGCCAGTCAGATAAAGGCTTTATCCTGCGCCAGGCCCATGCCCTGATGGGGCAACTGACTGCCCAGCGTGCCGGGCGTAACACGGAGTTTTTTGCCGCCCATGAAGTGGCCGATATTCCCCAGCCGACACTGGCAGGCTTAGACCGGGAATATCGCTATGATGCGGCGCTGAATCTGGTGGCGGCGAATGATGAGCGGCACTGGCTGCGTTATGTGGTCAATGGCAATGGACAGGTGACCTCGGTCAGCGACGGCGAACGGTTGCGTGAGCATTATCAATATGATGGGGCAGGCTACCCTTCCCGACGTTTCGACGGCCTCAATGAGGTTGACGGGGAACGGCTCTACCAGCAAGGCCACCGGTTACGCCAAGTCGGGCAGCATCTGTTCGAGTATGATGATGCCGGCCGCATGACTGCCATGCAGCTCTGGCAGGAAGGGCATCGTCCGCAGCTCACCAAGTTCCGCTGGGACAGCCAGAACCAGTTGATTGGGATACAGACGCCGGGCGGCCAGCAGTGGGACTATCGCTACGATGCCTTCGGGCGGCGCACCGAGAAAACGTGTGAACAATCAGGCCAGCGCACGACTTACCTGTGGGACGGCGACGTGCCGGCCGAAATCCGGGAATACCGGCATAACCGCCTGCACTGCATCCGCCATCTGGTGTTTGATGGCTGGCAGTTGCTGGCGCAGCAGGTGCAGTTTTTTACCCTGAACCCGGAAAACCGCCATGAGCTTATTGCCGGAGACATCCAGACGCAGTATGCGGTGTGTGCCCCGACCGGGGAGCCACTGGCGTTGTTCGATGCCGCCGGACACCGGATCTGGCGCCAGCCGTCGCACAGCCTGTACGGGCTACGTCTGAGTGCATTGGGTGAAAATTCGGAATTGAATCCGGGTCTAAAATTTGCCGGGCAGTGGCTGGATGAAGAGAGCGGGCTGGTCTACAATCGGTACAGATATTATTCGCCGATGGCAGGGCAATATCTGACGCCTGACCCTATTGGGTTAGATGGGGGTGATAATCATTATGCCTATGCACCTAATCCATCGTCTTGGATCGATCCACTAGGATTAGCAAATCGCCCAGATAATGGAAAATATAATATCTTCTTTGATCATACTGTTGATGACGTGCATAGATATGCCAGTGATTCTGTTCAATTTAATAGAGCAAATAAAGTGTTTATTAATAAAATGAAAACAGATCCTGCATTTAGAAGAGATATGCTTGGACGTTATCCAGAATTAAGTACTTGGATGAATAAAAAAGGTGGTAAGTCAAGCAGTCCTTCGGGTTTAACGTGGCATCACCATGAAGATACGAATAGGCTTGTTTTAGTTGATCGTGGCGATCATAAATATAACCATGGCTTATATCATCCTACAGGAAATGGTGGTCGTGATATTTGGGGCGGTGGAGAGCAAGGACGACTAGGGAAACTTAATGGGAAAACAGGGATGCCGAAAAAATGCTCAAAACCTTAAATAATAAACAGGAGTCTATATGTTAGATAAGGATAAACAATACCATTTAGCAGATATTATCTCTGATATGAAAGATGTTGATTCAAGAGATGATGAGTTTTGCTTATATGGTATTAATGATGGAAAATTGGATAAAAATGGTAGTTATTACATCGCTGATTTTCCTGATATTGATGATAATGATGAAGAATTATTCCCACAAATAGTTGTAGAAAATGAACTGCACTATTTATATTCAGGGCAACAATTTGCGGATGTGATTGATACTGTTCTTGCGCAAAAGCCGTCTGCCACATTGGACGATTTTGTAGCAGCACTTAATTATTACACCGAACATGATGATTTTTTAGATTTTTGATATAAAAAAATCTCGATCATGGGAATAAATTAAGCCGGAAAGATCCCTGCGATCTTCCGGCTTTTTGATCATTATCCCGCCTGATAATCCCCAATCAGTTCTCGCATTTTCAATTTAATCTCACTGAGCTGGTCTTGCTGGCGCTGGTACTGCTGCTTGATGTTGCGGGTGTCATCGTTGTCAGGGATCAGCACTAAACAACCATCCATAATTTTGACGGTGAGTGTGCCGCCAATATCAAACCCGGCTGCCTTAAGCCACTGGCCTTTAAGATGGATTGCAGGCGGTGCGGTGGCCTTGTCATTTGCCGGGCAGTGGCTGGATGAAGAGAGCGGGCTGGTCTACAATCGGTACAGGTATTACTCGCTGGTTGCCGGGCAATATCTGACGCCTGATCCGATCGGGTTAGTGGGCGGGGAAAACCTATACGGATATGTGCAGAATCCGACAGGATTTATTGATCCACTAGGACTATCGTCAAAGAAATGTGGAGGAGAGTCGGGTGATCCTGTTTTAGGGCCTCATGGCACTTTGAAAAAGGATCGGATTAATCCGGGACAATCCCACCATTTGAACCAAGATGCAGCTTACCGTAGTGTCATTCCTCATAATGATGGAGCAGCAATTAAGTTAGAAGGTAATGCTTTCTCGCAGCCAGGAACTCCTCACTATGAAGCGCATAAGTCGCTTGAACAGTTCTGGAATAAATTTAGAAGAGGCGGAGAACTTGAAGGTCAGAGGCCTACTAACATTCAATACACTCAGGCACTCAAACATTCATTAGAAGCGGCGGGATTATCATCTAAACAAGTTATGCAGGCCGTTAGGTATAGTATACAAAATAGGATACAGCACCTAGCCTTCGGTGGAATGAAAGTACCTCGAATTCCAGGAAGAATAAATCAGAGAAAACCAAAATTATGAAAATATCTAGTCAAGCAATGAACAAGCTTCTATCTATAAATTGGTTTTATAGTGTGGGAAAGGACATTAATGTACCCAACTCTATATTGGTGAAAAATTCTACTGATGCAAATGAATACATCTCTTCGCCAGAATGGGAAGATGTAACATTGCAAGAATCCAACGAAATATCAGATTTTTTAGCTCAAAAATATTCTGAGATATACCAATATTGGAATGATCTGGCTATCGAGGCTAAGTCTTTTATTAATAATGAGATAATTAAAAATCTTCCTGATATAGATGGAGTTGATCCAATCTTGTTGTCTCAGTGTGTTAGGTGGGATCTTATGCACTATTTAATAGAAGATACGTATAAAGAAAAACTAATAAGGCCGTTATTTTTTGCCGGATTAGTTGATATATACGAAAGTGGTCACTTGCCATGTGGTTGGAATGGAGAGTGGCCAAATGGTAACTTAATCGTTTATTAATTCATTCAAGTAAAGCCGGAAAGATCCTCATGATCTTCCGGCTTTTTTATCATCAGCTTGCCTGATAATCCCCAATCAGTTCCCGCATTCTGAGTTTGATCTCACTGAGCTGGTCTTGCTGGTACTGTTGCTTGATGGTGCGGGTGTCGTCGCTGTCAGGAATGAGCACCAGACAGCCGTCCATAATCTTGACCGTGAGGGTACAGCCCTTATCAAACCCGGCGGCCTTAAGCCATTGCCCTTTAAGGTGGATTGCAGGCGGGGCTGTGGCCCTGTCGTTTTGCGGCACGTATCCCACGGTGTAATAACGTTCTGTTTTTGTAGCTTTATTTACCGCGCGGTTT
This sequence comes from Xenorhabdus entomophaga, assembly GCF_037996725.1. Lineage (NCBI taxonomy): Bacteria > Pseudomonadati > Pseudomonadota > Gammaproteobacteria > Enterobacterales > Morganellaceae > Xenorhabdus > Xenorhabdus entomophaga. The sequence continues at coordinate 995 of NZ_JBBMXH010000164.1, read as the reverse complement.
TGCTTAGAATGCGCTTTAGCCATCATTCAACTCCTGTTTAGTTGTTTTTGGTTAGCGGTTTTATCGTGTTGGTAGCACGATAAAACCGCGTTCAGATTTCATTGCCTACCTTATCGCCACCATGTGTAACTTTCCATCACCAAACTCTGCCTTTGCGAGGCTACTCGCAAAATAATCACTGTATATACATCCATTGCAAGAGAGTGTGTTAATGCACTTAGTAAACTCTCTTTTTCGCCGAAAATACCTACCATATCATTCACAATGGCAACATGTTCAATATAGATTGTCATATTTTTAATCATGACCAAAATCGATCTGCTGCATGGTTTCGAAGCGATGTACCAGTCACTGGATTGCAAACTGCGCGGCCCAATTTTGGGGGTGACGTTCAGCCTCAACAACCACGATGAAAAAGCGTGGCACAGTGAGCTGGAACAGTTCTGGAAAGCTGGAAAAACCCCGGCAGGCCGCCAAACCGGTGTCACAGCCGGTACAGATGCCGCCTTTAGTCTATCTGTCCCAACAATCGGAAGCGGAACAGGAAACCGCGTCGCCCCCGCCGCGCACTGACAGCCCGCCCGCCGCCGGGCACCAGCAGCGGGTTCACGTCCAATTTCCTGAACAGCCGCCGAAAGGGTTAAGCGTGTGGCAAGGGTTTGGCCTCGGGGCTTTATTGGGGTTACTGGTTTTGGTGGGCAGCGGGCTGCTGTTCTACAAACCGCTGCAACAGCAACTCAACGCCATCACGGCCCAGCCCGCAGGGGCCCGGCTGTACCGGCCCGAACTGGAAAAGTATCAGCACCAGCTGGACCGGATAGCGGAAACCCCCGTGCTGGCAACATGGGAAGCCGCCCGCACCCTGAAAGGCACGGCAGAGCAGTATTGGCCCGCGTCACCAAGCCAGCGGCACATCACCCGCCAGTGGGAACAGGAAATGGCCGCGCGTATTGACAGTATCCCCCTGAAAGGGAACTGGCATACCACCCGCGACC
>NZ_JBBMXH010000163.1:0-5746 GCF_037996725.1 Xenorhabdus entomophaga | reverse complement strand
GGACATGGCCTGCATGTGGAGCAAATTAAATGAAATACCTACTATTCATCGGCTTTTGGACAGCGCTCATGCTGATTATGGGAATAGCGTTAGGGGGATAAGGTGGCAAAGGCGAAAACGCCGAAGCCTAAGATCTGTAAAATTTGCCAATCAGAATTCATTCCATATCTATCCACTCAAAAAGTCTGCTCAGTTCCCTGTGCCGCACAATTCGGAAAAATAGAAACCCAACGCAAGGAGGAGAAAGAACTCCATCGCCAGCGTTCTATTGCGCGTCAGGAACTGAAAGCCAGAAAGGAAAAGCTGAAATCCAAAGCTGACTGGGAAAAAGAAGCTCAGGCATTATTCAATAAATACATACGAGCTAGAGATCATGGCAAAGAGTGTATTAGCTGTGGCTGTGAATTAGCCGGAGCAAGTAACTACCTGACTGGAAGCGCTATCGATGCCAGTCATTATAGGTCAAGAGGGGCGGCATCACATTTAAGATTTAACGTTTTTAACGTCCATTCATCATGCACCAGATGCAATCGTCAACTCAGTGGTAATGCAGTTGAATATCGCATTAGGCTCATCAAACGGATCGGTCTCAGCAGGGTTGAGGCTCTCGAATCAAATAATCAACTACGCAAATTCGATATCGAGTACCTGAAACGGGTGAAAAAGCTATTCGCCCGTCGTGCACGGTATTACGAAAAACGGAGGAAGAGTGAATGCAGGGAGGCAGCATGATCTTCACCGACTTCAAAGAAGCACAGGCTTACGCAAGGAAGCGTCGGCTGTCAGAGGGAAAGCACTTTGCTATCCGGCAGCGTAAAGAGCGTTTGTATGTCACCCGATTATCTGACTGTAAGCGTCCGGCATGGTCAACACTGGATGATATTAGATTTGAGCGTTACGGGATCGCACCACATCGAATTAAGAAATTAGAGCCGTCTGATACACCGTTAATTATTGGGTTACTGGCTTCTGGTCTTTCACAGAGGGCAGTAGCCTATAAATTTGATGTTACGCGTGGAGCAATAAGACGATTAATCAACAGGGTAAAACAACATCATACAGTGGCGGGATCAAATGAAATTAGAATCACTACCAAAATATTTTTCACCGAAGAGCATCATGTTTAGTGACTCTCCAGCCGCAACGGCTACTGATTCATTCTCAATTACCGATGTTATGGCCTCGCTGGGATTGGCGTCCGCTCAGGCGAGGCTGGGTATTGAGCTGTTTTTGGCGAAACAGGGGATCAATAAACCCGATGAAGCGGTGGAGAGTCTCTATCAATATGCACTGACACAAGCACACAAATACAGTGCCATCGCAAAACTCGATGAGGATGTTAGAGCATCTGTGCTGCAAATACTCGCAAATTATGCGTTTCAGGATTATGCGAGAAGTGCAGCCAGTAAAAAGCAGTGCTCTGATTGCGAAGATGGGTTTATTGAAGCAGAGGTGTTTTCTGAAAAGACATACACGCCTTGGAGAGAACGAACTCTCGTTAAAGCCAATTTAAGCATGGGGGTAGAAATTATTCCGGCATCATACGCTAAATTTCGTGAAGTCAGAGAGGTAGTGAGAGTAGTTTGCCCGACATGCAAAGGGAAAAGTGAAGTTGCCTACTCATGCCGCTGCAATGGTCGCGGGGAGGTTCTGGATGCAAAGGAAACCAAGTTGATTGGTATTCCAGTTTTTAAAACGTGCTCAAAATGTTCTGGTCGCGGATATTCCAGACTGAAATTTACAGATGTATGGGGGGCAGTGAAACCGCTAACAGGAGTGTCTAAAACTACCTGTTATGACAAATACCAGCCATTATTTGAGCACTTGGTAACGGAATGTTTTAAAGAGGAGGCTAGAGCTGACTTTATACTGCAAAAACTCACAAAAAGGGAAATAATTTCTATTTAATTTTAAATGAATAGTAAATAACTATTGCATTTATCGGAAAAATAGCCCATCATTATTTCAACGATGGGTTATTGCATCTCGTTAAAACAGAAAAGAATTCCACAGCCTCGCACTCGCGGGGCTTTTTTATACCTGAAATAAACATAAGACTTGCTGTTGCTATCGGTCAAAGTTACATGTGTGTTTATCAAAAAAATGACCAAAAGATCCAATCGTATAGCTAAATAAAATATTAGCGCACTTTTTAGCTAAAATATATTTTTGCTAAGAGTTAAATGCGGTTAACCATATGATTTAAATATTTTTTTGTAAAATGATATTGTTTATAGCTAATTTTATTTTTAGCTATAATTTGATGTTTATTTTTCATTAAGCTAAGATGGCCTCAACTAATAAAAAGAGGCCACTTTATGAACACAAAAGAAAGAGCACGTAAAGCATCAGCTATGTCCGCTATTATCCGTGGAGCACCAAAAGCCACTCATACTGGGGTAATGGCAGCAAATGGTGTTCAATGTGCCGTACTGCCCGATGGTAAAAGGGTTATTTCTATGCAGGGTACTGGGGGACTTGCTGAAACGTTTGGTGTTTCTATTGGCTCTAAAATGCCTAGATGGATTCCAAATGGAAGACCCGGACAACTTCCTTACGTTCTTCAAGCTGGCGAATTAGATGAGTTCATTCCAGATGATTTAAGGAGAGAATTAGCAGAGCCAATTGTTTATAGAACAGGAGGTGGTGCTGCTTACGGTGTTGATGTCACACTTTTACCTGCGATATGCGAGGTATGGATAGAGGCGGATAAAGCGGGTGTATTAAAACAAAAAAATCATATTAATACAGCTATAAAGGCCAATGCACTTTACAAAGCGCTTGCAAGAGTTGGAGCAATAGCACTTGTTGATGAGGCTACTGGTTATCAAAGAGATCGAGAGCGTGATGCTCTGGCTAAAATTTTAGAAGCATTTGTAGCTAAGGAACTGAAACCTTGGGTAAGCACTTTCCCAGTAGATTATTACGAAGGGCTTTTCAAAATTTACGGTCTTGATTACCCCCCTGCGGGAAAGAAGAACTGGAGACCAAGCTTCATTGGCACCGTCACAAACAACGTTGTTTATAGCCGACTAGCCCCCGATTTATTACCTGAATTAAAAAAAGCGGCCTCTCAATCAGAGAGAAAAGCAAAATTACACCAGTGGCTAACTGATGATATTGGGCATCCAAAACTCAGAGAGCACTTAGCATCTATTGTCACTTTGCTTAAAATATCAAAAACCCCTGAGCAATTTTATGACTTAGTTGACACTGTTCATCCGAAATTAATTTTAGAAACAGAACAAGATGATGAGATGAATAAAGAGTAACCCAGCCCTTGGCGCTTTATCAGCATCACAACCCGCCCCGGCGGGTTTTTCGTATCTACCAGTTGTAAACTCTGAGTTTACAACTCGATCGGGGTCGGTCAACATCTATATCGTAGTTAAATCAGCGTGTTAGGTGTGGTTTTGACCATTTCGAGCAACACCTCGATCAGTATAGAGTAAGTCCCATGAAAGATGAGTTCGATGGTTTTATCCAACTCCTGCAAAATATGCAGTAGTTCAAAATCCCGATATCGGAAATCCGATAACGGAACAAATTCAAGGCTGCGCATGGCGTGGCCTTTTTTGTTACACGACATTCGGTCTAGCTTATTCAGTAACCGAAAAATTGATAGGTAAAATCTTCTTTTCAGTTTGAGTTATGAGTGATACTGTTTTAATGTACAGTTGTATTAATTCTCAGTTCACTTGAATGTTGTTTATTCATTAAAATGTGAAAAACTTTTTATAGGTGATAAATACATGTCATTTAATGAACAAACAATAAACATAATTTATGATGGTGAATCACTCAAAAATCATAAAATGGATATCTTGTTCTTTGCTAGCAGCTTGCAAGGTCTTGGGGATGCAATTTATGAGGCTAACTCGATATTAAATGGGGATAGTGAATTCCATGTTGATGTCGATGCAGGGTTAATAGCAGGGTCTTTTGGTTTTAAGTTGTCTGTAAAGCATGGAGCTTCAAACACAAAGGATGTTCTAAAAATAATTGGTTTGCACGCTGCTAGTTTTGTAGTTGGAGAAAAGACCGTAATTGATGTTTTGAAACGACTGGAAGGCAGAAAAGTCGATGTCATTGAAAAGAATAGTACAACGGGTGATGTAAAGTTACTTGTAGATGGGGAAGAGATCGAGTGTTCGGCTGACGTTGAAAAAATAGTAAATTCGCCAAGTATCCGCAAAGCGATAGATTCATTTATTCATAAGCCATTGCAGCATCCTGGGGTTAATAGTTTTGAGGTTAGCGCGGGTGTAATAAAAAAAGACACTCCTGACTTAAAAATCACCAAGGAAGAAGCTGGTAGCTTCAAATCACCAAGAGCCATTTTTGAAACAGAAAAGACTGAAGAAGACATAGAAACTACATTAACATTCGTATCTGCCAACATTCAAAAAAAATCAGGGTGGAACGTCATTATTAATAATGACCCGTATCAGGTAAAAATGGATGATGATGAGTTTATTTTGAAATTAACTCAGCCAGACGCACCGAGCATTTTTGGTGAGTTGTTTGTTGTAAAAATGAAAAAGATAACAATATCAGACTCAGTGAGTAAAAAATCAAGTTATGTCATCCAGAAGGTTGGGCGGCAATTGGGGAAAAAATAATCTCCAAACCTAGGGGTTAACCATGCAAGACATTAATTTTATAGGAATAATAGGGGCGTTGCTTATGACGCCGGCTGTGTTTTATTCCGCCAGGTTAATTCTGAGGGTTTTAATTTATCTCATATTTAACAAAGAAAAGATAACGGTAACCTACCGTGATGCCTCTGGTAGAGAGCAAGAAAAAGTAATTTATCTGAAGAGAGATGATGAATTTTTCTCTGTTCTTGACAAGATAGCAGAAAAAAAAGCTCATGAGGATACAAGGCATGAGCGATGAACAGGCTCTAAGCACCGGTAATAAAGCCATAGGTGTGGCTGGAGGAAGTGGCGCTGGTGTTTTTCTTTTGCAGTTTGCTGAAATGATAAGCGCCGATTATAGAAATATGTATATTGCCAGCGTCCCTTTTGTGGCGATTATTCTTAGTGAGTTGTTTACATTTGTAACTGCATTAATAACATTAGACCCACAGAAACTGAGATTTAAAATATGGTTGTTTTTTAATAAAAGACGGCTGCGTCGGGCAATTAATGGCGGAAGCTTAAACTCTGAAATGCTGGCAAAAGCCCAAACAAGGTACAGCATATGTGTTGGCATTGATGCGGGATTATATAATCCCGAAGATTACTGGAAGCTTGTAGATGAGGCATCATCTACTCCTCCCGCAATCTCACCTGAAGATCAACGCATTGATAATCCAGGTGATTCACAAGAAACCCATGATTAGAAAAATAACTGCACAACCCGCTCAGGCGGGTTTTTAATTTCTGCTGCTGCATCACTCCTAGCACTTCAATAACCAATTCACTATAACTCACAGGGCATTCCACTGATGACCATTGAAGAACGCTACCACTTTACATGGCAGGGTAAAGCCCGTGCGCGTCAACTTGCCCAAACACCATCAACAGGCACGTTACACCCCTGTAAAGAAGACAGTGTGAACTGGGATACCACAGAGAACCTGTTTATTGAAGGCGACAACCTTGAAGTTTTAAAGTTGCTGCAAAAGTCGTATCACAAGAAAGTGAAGATGATTTATATCGACCCGCCCTATAACACAGGCAAGGATTTTATCTATAAAGACAGATTCAATAACAATTGGCTAAATATGATGTACCCCAGA
>NZ_JBBMXH010000162.1:0-5854 GCF_037996725.1 Xenorhabdus entomophaga | reverse complement strand
TATATGTGGCAGCTCATCAAAAGAGTTAAGATTTTCTTGAATGCCGCTTCAGCAAATAGTTGGAAAGGAATAGGAAATATGAAATTCTCATAATTATGAAAAGTTATATAAAGATATGAGCAGGCATACATAAGAAAAATCCCTGAAAACTTGCGTTATCAGGGATTCAGAATTTTGGTGGAGCTAAGCGGGATCGGACCGCTGACCTCTTGCATGCCATGCAAGCGCTCTCCCAGCTGAGCTATAGCCCCACGAATGTGGTTCAGGTTTTTGAATGCCAAATACTGATGAATGGATTTACCAATATTAATCGTATTTGGTGGAGCTAAGCGGGATCGAACCGCTGACCTCTTGCATGCCATGCAAGCGCTCTCCCAGCTGAGCTATAGCCCCAAATCAAAATCCTGTAGAACGGGGCGAATCATATGAAACCCAGAGAATTCTGTCAATGGATTCATTAGTATTCTCTGTGTAAGCGCTGAAAAAGCCACCAATAACCAATCTTGTGAGCAAAAAATAAAGGCACTGCAATGAATTGAGTGCCTTTATTATTCATGTCATCTTGTTATGCAGTAAAGCTAAATGACAATTTATTGCGCTTCACGCTGGGTAATATAAGCCAGAGCTTTATCAATACGAGACAGTGAACGAGCTTGATTGATGGCATGAACCGTCACATCAACACTTGGTGATTGGCCTGCACCTGTTACCGCAACACGTAGTGGCATACCCACTTTACCCATACCCACTTCCAATTCGTCAGCCGTCGCCTGAATGGCGTGATGGATATTTTCTGGCGTCCATTCTGTGATAGCTGCCAGTTTCGCTCGAGCAACCTCTAATGGCTGACGAGCAACAGGGCGCAAATGTTTCTTCGCCGCATCTGCATCAAACTCGGCAAACTCTTCATAGAAGTAACGGCTGGACTCTGCCATCTCTTTCAGTGTCTTGCAGCGCTCACCCAGCAGTTTGATCAAATCAGCCAGTTCCGGGCCAGTACGAGTATCAATACCTTGTTGTTCAATATGCCATGCTAAATACACAGCAACTTTTTCCGCTGGCAGGGTATTGATGTAATGATGGTTCAACCATTGCAGTTTTTCAGTATTGAATGCACTGGCGGATTTGCTGATGGCATCAAGGCTAAACAGCTCAGTCATTTCTTCAACGCTGAAAATTTCCTGATCGCCATGTGACCAGCCCAGACGAACCAGATAGTTCAGCAGCGCTTCCGGGAGATAACCATCATCACGGTATTGCATTACGCTGACTGCTCCGTGACGTTTGGACAGTTTTTTGCCGTCGTCACCGAGGATCATAGAAACGTGGGCATATTCTGGAACTGGTGCGCCAAGCGCTTTCAGAATATTAATCTGGCGCGGAGTATTGTTGATATGGTCTTCACCACGAATAACATGGGTAATTTCCATATCCCAGTCATCAATCACAACGCAGAAGTTATAAGTTGGTGAGCCATCAGTACGGCGAATGATTAAATCATCCAGTTCCTGATTGCTGAATTCAATCGGGCCACGAATGCTGTCATCAAAAATAACGGAACCTTCTTGTGGGTTGCGGAAACGTACAACATGGGGTTCATCGTGGTTGTGCTGGCATTCACTATCACGACAACGGCCGTCATAACGAGGTTTTTCGCTGTTTGCCATCTGAGTTTCACGCAATTGCTCCAAATGCTCTTTAGAACAATAGCAGCGGTAAGCTGTGCCTTGCTCCAGCATTTCATCAATAACCTGATTATAACGGTCGAAACGTTTGGTCTGATAATAAGGACCTTCATCCCAATTCAGGTTTAACCAGTTCATCCCGTCCATAATTGCATCAATGGCTTCTTGAGTAGAACGTTCCAGATCGGTGTCTTCAATACGAAGAACAAATTCACCTTTATTGTGGCGACTGTATAACCAGGAATAAAGAGCAGTACGCGCACCACCAACATGAAGATAGCCAGTAGGACTTGGTGCAAAACGGGTTTTAATTTTACTCATCGGGAGTTGCCTTAGTTACGTTTCTCTTTTTTAGAGAGCGTTTTTGGATGATTGAAGTAACAATAATAGGGGTTATTTTATCACTGCACTTCAATTCCTCAATGGCGTTAATCATACGTTATTGATAAAAGCTGAGACATATCGCCCGAATGATAACCTTAAGTGATTATAATTGTTTCATTCTGTTTAATTTTACAACGAACGAAAATTTTAGTAATAAAAACCGTTGACTCACCTCGAACTATCCCTATAATGCGACTCCATCACGACGGGGCGATTAGCTCAGTTGGTAGAGCATCTCCCTTACAAGGAGGGGGTCATCAGTTCGAATCTGGTATCGCCCACCATCTCTCTCGTAGTGATAAACTGCTGTTTTGGTAAGCGTAGTGATAAAAATGATTTTATGATTGGGCGATTAGCTCAGTTGGTAGAGCATCTCCCTTACAAGGAGGGGGTCATCAGTTCGAATCTGGTATCGCCCACCAATCATAAATCAGTGGTATTGATGTCGTTATAGTCATCATGAAGTGGGCGATTAGCTCAGTTGGTAGAGCATCTCCCTTACAAGGAGGGGGTCATCAGTTCGAATCTGGTATCGCCCACCACTTCATTAGATTGTTTCGCAGTATCACAATGATATTTTGAATGGGTCGTTAGCTCAGTCGGTAGAGCAGTTGACTTTTAATCAATTGGTCGCAGGTTCGAATCCTGCACGACCCACCATTCAAATATCAAAATCAGTATTATCTAATTGGGTCGTTAGCTCAGTCGGTAGAGCAGTTGACTTTTAATCAATTGGTCGCAGGTTCGAATCCTGCACGACCCACCATTTAGATATCAAAATCAGAATTACCTAATCGGGTCGTTAGCTCAGTCGGTAGAGCAGTTGACTTTTAATCAATTGGTCGCAGGTTCGAATCCTGCACGACCCACCATTTAGGTATGAACGTATGAAGTGGGCGATTAGCTCAGTTGGTAGAGCATCTCCCTTACAAGGAGGGGGTCATCAGTTCGAATCTGGTATCGCCCACCACTTCATCTCCAAGATTCGCGTCCTGATAAATTCTTATTTAATTCCTCTGTTTTAATAATATTTCTAATCAATCAGCTCTCTTTTTCATTCCACAGGGAGTAATTAAAAAACCGTTTTGATAACGAGCACTGATATTGCCCGATGTTCCTTGGTTTAACCCAATCGCATTCATTCTGAGACATGTCCCGATGATCTCTTGAGCTATTTGTTCTCTGTTCATTATGTCCGCCTTAAATGACAACTTATGGCTATTGTCTGTACAAATCAGGGAAAAGCGCCCTTAACCCTTCCTCGCCAGCAACGCAAATTCCACGCTCTGTAATCAACCCAGTGATAAACTCAGCAGGTGTAACATCAAAGGCATAATTTTCACAGAATGTTCCTTGCGGGGCAGTATTGACCCAACTTAGTGTACCTTCTGGTGTGATGCCGTATACATGGGATTGTTCTTCACCCGAACGCTGTTCAATGGGAATTTCTTTTACGCCATCCCAGACTGTAACATCCAGAGTTGGTGATGGTAAGGCTACATAAAAAGGGACGTGATTGGCTTTGGCCGCCAATGCCTTGAGGTAAGTTCCGATTTTATTGCATACATCGCCTCGGGCAGTTGTTCGGTCTGTGCCGACAATGCAGAGATCGACTTTACCGTGCTGCATCAGATGCCCACCTACATTATCAGCTATCAAAGTATGTGGAACACCATGTGAACCCAATTCGAAAGCGGTTAACCCTCCTTGATTACGTGGGCGCGTTTCATCAACCCAGACATGTACCTTAATTCCTGTATCATGCGCCATATAAATGGGAGCCAGTGCCGTTCCCCAATCAACCGTGGCAAGCCATCCTGCATTACAGTGCGTCAGAATATTGACCGACTCACCGGTGGGTTTCGTTTCTGCGATACCCTGAATTATTTTTAGGCCATGTTCACCAATTTTACGGCATAGCTCTACATCTTCATCTGCAATTTCATCAGCGATACGGTAAGCGGTTTCTGCACGTAATACCTGCTCGGTATTCTTCAATATTCGATACGCTCTCTCCAACGCCCATTTTAAATTGACTGCGGTAGGACGGGTTTTAACCAAAATATCGTAAGCCTGCTGCAACTTTTCATCGCTATTTTCCTGACGCATCGCTAAAGCCATGCCATACACGGCAACGGCACCAATCAATGGTGCTCCCCGTACCCACATTTCTTTAATAGCTATCGCAGCATCCTGCATGGTGTGTAGTTGAATAATCTGCACTTGAAAAGGAAGCTTAGTCTGATCGAAAATTTCGACGGTATAGCCATTGTCTGCAAGCCAAACGGAACGATAATGAGTGCCATTAATTTTCATATCAGCCTCTTAACATTGTGCTATATAGCGTTTAATTAGAGAAAAATTGTGATAATTTTCCCGATTTACAATTAACTCTCGTGCCAATTTCAGTGCACTTTTTTCACAAATAGCACGCTGATTTTGATCTTCAATTTGTTTGAAATCGGCAACGCCAGCAAAGCCAATAATGCGGCGATTAATTTCTAATCCAGCATAGGCGAGAGTATCTTTAAATAAAGTGGACAAAAAGTCATCTTGCGCTGTTTTCAAGAACGATTTGTCGAACGCACCTTGTTGATAAAGACAGGTAGGGTAGGCCTCTCCTGAGCTTTTCTGATTCCATAATTGACAGAAATGGTGTTTAAATACTACCCATGTTGTCTCTATTTGTTCCAAAAGCCATGTTTGGTAATCGGTGCATTGTGCATTATTTTCTCGTAGGGCAGGTTGGGCAAAATAAGCAATCAGCAAATTACCGATGTAATTTCCGATATCAAATGCCATTGGTCCCACGAAACTGAACTCAGGATCAATCACCTTTGTGGAGTTTTGTGTCACCATAATGGAGCCGGAATGGAGATCGCCATGTAGCAATGCTTGTGCTTGTGTCATGAACTGATACTTATATTGCATGGCTGTTTGAATGAGTGCGCGATCTTGCCAAAGGGAGTAAATTTCATCGTCAAGTTGGGGGGTAGTCCAATTATTTCGTTCCGCATTAAAATAGGGTTCTGTGAAGATCAGGTCTTCGGTAATTTTGCAAAGTTCATGATTATTAGCGAAACGAGCGACCAGATCTTTTTTCTCTTTGCCTGCCATTCCAATATCGGATGTATGAAATAACGTCTTGGCAAGAAAAATCCCTATATCTTCCGCAAGGCGGGGAATTTCGATTCCAGCAATTAGCTGTTTGCGTAGGATGATATGCTGAGACAAATACTCCATGACAATGAGAGACATTTCCTCATCATAAAAATAGACATCAGGAACATATTTTGGGGCAACTTTATTTTCTTCAATCAAGGTATGATATTCAAAATGCGAGCGAACAAGAGAAAGTTGCCATGATTCACCAGCAGCTCTTACATAAGGCAAGGCTTGCTTCACAACAATCGTTTTTTCTTTTCCAGAGACAATAAACACTAAGTTGAGATTACCATCACCGATTTCCTGTACTTGCCAAGTTTCAGGGGAACCATCCAATGAAAGTGTTATTGGTAAATTTTGAGAAAGATAGTGTGGTAAAGATTCACAAGTTTGTGGGGTATACCCTGTAGGAGTATGAGCAGACATCATTTTCCATCCTGATAATTTCATGAAGGAATGTTCATAAACTGCACAGCGATAATTTATTTTGCTGTAATGATTTTTACAATTGTTATATAACTTTTCATAATTATGAGAATTTCATATTTCCTATTCCTTTCCAACTATTTGCTGAAGCGGCATTCAAGAAAATCTTAACTCTTTTGATGAGCTGCCACATA
>NZ_JBBMXH010000161.1:0-5857 GCF_037996725.1 Xenorhabdus entomophaga | reverse complement strand
AACTGCTTTCTCATACGTTGGGCATTTTTGCCAATTTTAAACAAGGTAAAAGTCAACGCGACTGGCTTCAACAAGCCAACGTCATAGGATGTTAAAGTCGAGCATCGCGTTTATTTAGGTTATTTATGGTTTGTATAACTATTTGTAGTGTTTTTGTAGCATTTTGTGGCTAAAAACAGTGACTTCTGCGGAAGCGGAAGAAAATGAAACTATGATGAAAATCATGCTAAACAACCCTGACATAGTAAGAATTGCCAGGGTGTTTAGTAGGTAACTGGCTGAATTAGCCTAGTTTTATTGCCTATGATTCAGGGCGTGCTGAGCGCGGTGACGATCAACCCACATAGCGGTAGCGCCACAGACGGCGACGGGCATAATAAATAAATTCACGATAGGGATCATGGTCAGTACGCTTACCGCCGCACCAAATTGGAGATTGGCAATTTTGTCTTGCCGCAGCGCATTGCGCATGGTGGAAAAACTAACTTTATGGTTATCAAATGGATAATCACAATATTGGATCGTCAGCATCCACGCACTAAAAATAAACCAAAGGACGGGCGCAACGGTTTGTCCGATCCCTGGAATAAAGTAAAGTAACAATAGAACAATCGCACGGGGAATATAGTAAAGAATTTTTACTACTTCACGTTTTAGAATGCGGGGGGTGTCTTTGAGTAAATCGATAACACCAGTATCCGGTGCAGGTATACCTGTCAGGTTTGCTTCCAGTTTTTCGGCCAGCAATCCATTGAATGGTGAGGCGATAAAATTAGCCAGTGTGCTGAAAAAATAAGTAAAAACCAATAAGATGGAAATAACGGCAAGCGGCCAAATTAAATAACTTAACCATTGCATCCAGTCTGGTATTTTATCGAGCGTCCATTGTACCCAGCCGCCTAGTTTCTGATATAGCCACCAAAATGAGCCACCTAACAATAAGATATTGGCCAGTAAGGGTAATAAAACGAATCTCTTAATGCCAGGACGGGTTATCAGTTGCCAACCTTGTGCAATATAATGAAATCCACTCAGACGTTTTGGCAATTTTGTCGAATTCGTCATATTTTCTTATTCTCTCCCAGATGATTGAGACGGTATGATATAGGCAGGATTTTCTACTGACTAGTAGTTTTGTGTGTAAAAAACATCCGAAAAAACAGCGAATATATCTCTTTATGGTAAGAAAAGTATGTAGAGACTTGCACTTGTCTTATTTGGCAAATACTCTTATCTAAAGAATATTCCGCCGTAGTGGCACTTACTTTAAACAACAGACTTTAAACAACAGAGATAGCAATGATGCAGGATTTGCGTCTGATATTAATCGTTGTTGGTGCGATAGCCATAATAGCTTTGCTATTACATGGGTTGTGGACCAGCCGTAAAGAGCGTTCATCACTCTTTCGTGATCGCCCAGTTAAACGTCATAAACAGGAGCGCCAGAAAGAGCTGGAAGATAATGATGGCGATGGACTGTTTGATAATTCGCCGAAATCACATGCTCAGGAGTCGGCAAAACCGCACACTGAACATCGTGCTGAGCCTGTTATTGAACGTCGTGAGCCTGAGTCATCAGCAGTAATGTCTGATGATGATTCCGATCCTTTACTTGCAAGGCATCATCCTGATGTACCAGCAGCAAAAGAGAAGGTTGCCGACAGACAACAGGAAGAGCCGCAACTTGGGTTGTTTGACCCGGTTGAACAAAAAGTTGCAGGATCAGCGGAACCGATAGCCGGGATTGTTGAAGGGCAATCCATTGAAGGGCAGCCAAAGCTACCTGAAAGTGAAGGGGCGGTTGAATCCGGGCAAACCAAGAAAGAGACTGTGCTGGTATTGCATGTTGCTGCACATCATGGGCAGGAGCTGAATGGTGAAGTGCTGTTTCAAAGCATTTTGCAGGCAGGTTTCCGGTTTGGTGACATGAATATCTTCCATCGTCATTTGAACCCATCGGGCAGTGGTGCTGTGTTGTTCAGTTTGGCTAATATGGTAAAACCCGGTTCGTTTGATCCCGATCGAATGACAGATTTTACTACCCCCGGGATTTCCATGTTTATGCTTGTGCCTTCATATGGTGATTCCAATCAGAACTTTAAACTGATGTTACAGGCAGCACAGCGTATAGCTTCCGATGTGGGAGGCGTGGTTCTGGATAGTGAACGTAAGATGCTGACACCACAGATGATTGAACTCTATAAAACGCGTATCCGTAACACGCTTAATGTCGGTGAATAATTCCTTCTTTTTAGTCTCAAGCCCCCGCTAGCCGGGGGTTTTTCATCTCTGGTGAGAATTCATGGAAAATATTATTGAAAAAATCAACAAACTAAGAACAACATTGCGTCATCATGAGTATTTGTATCATGTCATGGATGCGCCAGAGATCCCGGATGCAGAATATGATCGTTTAATGCGGGAATTAAAAGCGCTGGAAGAACAGCATCCTGCGCTGATTACAGCAGATTCTCCCACCCAACGCGTTGGTGCAGCCCCACTAACGGCATTTGAGCAGGTGCGTCATGAAATACCTATGTTGTCTTTGGATAACGTATTTGATGAAGATAGCTATCTGGCATTTGACAAACGTGTTCGCGATCGTCTGAAAGATAGTCGGGATTTGGTATTTTGCTGTGAACTGAAACTCGATGGTCTGGCTGTTAGTTTACTGTATGAACATGGGGAATTGGTACAGGCTGCAACTCGTGGAGACGGCACAACGGGAGAGAACATCACTGCGAATGTTCGTACCATTCATGCCATTCCTTTGCGCCTGAAAGGGGAAAATATTCCTGCCCGTGTTGAAATCCGTGGTGAAGTATTCATCAAACAGGCGGGGTTCGAAAAACTCAACGAAGAAGCACGTCGCACAGGTAATAAAGTATTCGCCAATCCCCGCAATGCAGCGGCTGGATCTTTACGCCAGCTTGATCCGAGAATTACCGCCAAACGCCCGCTCACTTTCTATTGTTATGGTATCGGGGTACTGGAAGGTGGGGAATTTCCGGCAAGCCATTATGAACGTTTGATGCAGTTCAAAAATTGGGGATTGCCCGTCAGTGACAAAATAAAATTGTGTCAGGGCACTCAACAAGTGATGGATTTTTACCATAACATTGAAATACAGCGCCCGACGCTGGGTTTTGATATTGATGGTGTTGTCGTTAAAGTTGATTCCCTTGAGTTACAGGAAACATTGGGATTTGTGGCCAGAGCGCCACGCTGGGCGACAGCCTTTAAATTTCCGGCTCAAGAACAGATGACTATTGTACGTGGTGTTGAGTTTCAAGTAGGGCGTACAGGTGCGATTACACCAGTTGCCCGTTTGGAGCCTGTATTAGTGGCTGGTGTGACGGTCAGTAACGCGACATTGCACAATGCGGATGAAATTGAACGTTTGGGTCTGCGTATTGGTGATACTGTGGTGATTCGCCGGGCCGGAGATGTTATTCCACAAGTTGTCGGTGTTGTGCATGAGAACAGGCCAACGGAAAGCCAGGAAATCATTTTCCCGGAACATTGTCCGGTTTGTGGTTCAGATATCGAACGTGTTGAAGGTGAGGCAGTGGCTCGTTGTACCGGAGGCTTATTCTGCGGAGCTCAACGCAAAGAAGCATTGAAACATTTTGTTTCCCGTCGGGCTATGGATGTAGATGGCATGGGTGAAAAAATCATTGAGCAGCTCGTAGATAAAGAGTATGTCAAAACACCGGCTGATCTTTTCCGTTTGAGTGCCGGCACGCTCACTGGTCTTGAGCGCATGGGGCCTAAATCTGCGCAAAATGTGATTAATGCTCTGGAAAAATCCAAAAAAACCACCTTTGCCCGCTTTATTTATTCTTTGGGCATTCGTGAAGTTGGTGAAGCAACGGCTGCTAATCTTGTTTCGCACTTTGGCACATTGGAAAAACTACGTGCAGCAGATACTGAGGCACTTATTGCGGTTCAGGATGTCGGCGGTGTTGTTGCCAGCCATGTCGTGAATTTTTTCAGCGAAGAGCACAATCAGATAGTCATTGATGATTTGGTCAATAATATCGGTATCCATTGGGAATCGGCTGAAAGCCCGCGTTTAGATGAAGTTGACAGCTCATTTGCCGGTAAAATCGTTGTATTGACTGGCTCATTAAGCCGTCTATCCAGAGATGAAGCCAAAGATAAGTTGGTAGCTTTAGGTGCGAAAGTAACCGGTAGTGTTTCTAAGAAAACCGATCTGGTTATTGCCGGTGAAGCGGCGGGTTCTAAATTAGTTAAAGCTAATGAGTTAGGGATTCCTGTTATTGATGAAGAGGAAATGCTTCATTTATTGGGTGAATAATATACTTTTCACTCAAAAGCATGAACGAGAAAGTGTGATCGGGTTGGCTAAATAGGAATTTGTAACCGCTAGATAGTGAATTAATGTGATAATCAGCATAATTTTCTACTATGCGTTACATAAAATACATTTATAAATTTGCGCAGCATCATGTTCGGGAGTTCTTTTTATGTCTCATATTTTTCATTTTTGTCTCGCATTGGTTGTGATTGGCGGCCTGGCGATTTTAGCGAGTAATAATCGGAAGGGTATTCAGATTCGTTATATTATTCAGCTGCTTATCATCGAGCTTTTCCTTGCTTGGTTCTTCTTGAATTCTAATGCGGGTTTGGGAATTGTTAAGGGATTTGATAACTTATTCGTCCATTTATTGTCTTATGCAGCAAAAGGTACCAGCTTTGTTTTCGGGGGCATGATAGAAGCGAATCTGGCGTTCTTCTTCCTGAATGTATTGTGCCCTATCATTTTCATCTCCGCCCTGATTGGTATTTTGCAACACATCAAAGTGCTGCCGATTATCATTCGTGCGATAGGTACAGTGCTGTCTAAAGTCAATGGTATGGGCAAACTGGAATCCTTTAATGCGGTTAGCTCATTGGTTCTGGGACAATCAGAGAACTTCATTGCTTACAAAGATGTGCTGGACAAAATGTCTGAGCGCAGGATGTATACAATGGCAGCGACAGCTATGTCAACGGTATCAATGTCTATCGTTGGTGCTTACATGACGATGTTGGATGCAAAATACGTTGTAGCAGCCCTGATTCTCAATATGTTTAGTACTTTCATCATCTTATCTCTTATTAACCCTTACTCTATTGAGAGTGAAGATGAAATCCATATGGGCAACCTCCACGAGGGGCAAAGTTTCTTTGAAATGCTGGGCGAATATATTCTGGCAGGTTTCAAAGTTGCTTTGATTGTCTCTGCGATGCTGATCGGTTTTATCGCCCTGATTGCGGGTATCAATGCAATTTTCCACTTAGCATTTGGTATTACTTTCCAGGAATGTTTGGGGTATGTGTTCTATCCATTGGCATGGATTATTGGCATCCCAAGCGATGAAGCGTTGAAAGTGGGTAGTATCATGGCTACTAAGCTGGTTTCTAACGAATTTGTTGCGATGCAGAGTTTGCAAGAAATCGCGGCCCAATTAAGTGAGCGTTCAAAAGGTATTCTGTCCGTATTTTTGGTTTCTTTTGCTAACTTCTCATCCATTGGGATTGTTGCGGGTGCCATTAAGGGACTGAATGAAAAACAAGGTAATACCGTTGCACGTTTTGGCCTGAAATTACTGTTCGGTTCAACGTTGGTGAGTTTCCTATCTGCGGCAATTACTGGGCTGATTTTGAGTATCTAATCAATTCCATAGCTGGATCTGATAAAACTCATCGAAAGTGGCGTCTTGGCAGATGCCACTTTTTTTTGTATATAGAAAACCCCCTGCTAGGCAGGGGGTTCCGTAGAGCTTTCAGCTATAAAGCCGCTATAAAAACCCCTTTTGATTTGTTAAAACACCTTGCGGTCTGGCAACTG
>NZ_JBBMXH010000160.1:0-5937 GCF_037996725.1 Xenorhabdus entomophaga | reverse complement strand
CTTGCTGTGACATAGCCTTTTGTTCCTTTATTTCTCTATTTTTGACGACTTAAAGTTATAAAGGAGCGGCTATGTCATTTCAACTCATCATAAAAGTCGAGCATCGCGTTAGATTACTTATGAAATATAGTATTCACGCTCAATGAACGTCCCTACCACTTTGTCATGGATTGTCTCCGATTTGGAATAACCTATCGTTTTGCGGTTCAGCCTTTTTATCCGGATGCGCAGAGTGAGATTAGTTCTCTCAATACGTTGGGTAAAATTCTTGCCCGTGAGGTGTTTTTCCTCCGGAAGGCAATCGTAGACAACATAATCATCCATAAAGTAGAACTGAATGTTGAAAGAAGCCAGAAATGCCAGCAGTTTTTTTAGCGTTTTCCTGCTGCGGTCACCAAACACATGTGCCACTATTCGCTTCATGTTCGGTTCCCAGACATACCAAAGCCAGCGCTGATTTTTCTTGTTATCGACAAAGGACCACTGTTCGTCTATTTCACAGGCAATCTGAATACCACTGCCTGCACAAGCGGCAGTGTGGTTACATTTCTTGGCGTGAACGTTCTAATGTGTGGATGACGGTATTAATGCCGACGTTCAGAACGCGAGCGGTATCCTTGACACCGACGTTATTTATTGCCATATCCACAATCTGCTCTTTCATGCCGGGTTTGCAGGCTTGATAGGTAGAGTTCAGTTGGAAGGTTTTACGACAGGAATAGCAGTGATAACAGGGATGACCCGTACATCCTTTTCCATGCCTTTTAACTTCTTCTGTTTTATGACAATAACGACAAATCACATCAACTTTAGCCATATCTCACCCAGCATAAAAAATAGGGAGTTTATCACAAGATCTAACTATTGGGTTCATGACCCCGCGGGGCGCCTTACGAGTATGTTCTCTGACCAATCGCTCATAATTGGCCTAATTGACCCAGATCTATGGCTCTCATTTCATCGTTTGGCGGTAGTAATCTACTGTCTGGGGGGCTGAGCCTTAGACAATCAATAATGAGCAGTTCAATGCCACAATGTATAATAGAAAAGTCACCGAGTGTGCCTATGAGATGAATATACGCCTCTAATCAATTACCGACACTACAGTTTTATTTTCCCTCACGCTAATGCTTCTCCGTATACCGTGTCCAACTCATCGAACTGCTGCACGCTTTCCAAACGAGTTAGGGTAGTGAGTTTCATTGAGTTTTTAATTGGTCGATGAGGTACACGAGTAACCCTATCTTTCAACATTAATGGCTTACCTAACTCGAACAAATAATAAGGCTCGTTAGAAACAGATACCTTGCCCGCTTGCTCTCCCGTGATAGCATGTCTTGGTACCTGTACCACTTTTTTCACTGGCCAGAGTTTATCGATTTGCTTGCTACCAGAGTTTTTTTCAGACGTTACAGCCAACGCTAAGTAGCGAATTTCACTGACGACATGCAACTTGTATTTGGTTAAAAAAGTCTTCTGCGGCAGATGATACCAATTGGCAGTGCCGTTCTCAAAAGCAGAAATATATGCAGGATCACGCCCCTTTTGGCCTGCCAGCGCAACCGTCATCGTCAAATCTGGATACAGTACTTGCTTCATGCCGTAGTAAGGAATACGAGCAGCTTCTTGCACGTAAAGTTGCTCTTCCAATGCGTTGATGTTGTAGGGTGCTTCTTGGGTTTGATTCTCCCCCACTTGCTTGCGCAAAAAGTCTAATAACCAAAAGTTGCCATTGTTACTTGAATGGCAACTTGAGCTACCTTCTTCTATCGCGCTAGGTAGCAACGCAAAAGCCCCGATACCTATTTCGGTAATGGCATTGCGGTAAGGGTTTTCAGTGTCTTCTTGATCAAAATAGCCAGGGTACAACGCAAAAGCACCAAACACAGGGCGGCTTTTATGTTGGCTTAATGATTGGCTATCTTGCGTGATACGGATCAACGCATCGCGATAACGGTGCATTTGGTTGATCGCATCATCGGGGACACCATCCTCTATTCGATAAGGAAGCTTATTTTGGTCTTCTGAAGCACTCGTTTCCCATTGTTCAAGCTCTTTACTCGTTGGGTTACCTAAATATGAGTTATTGTGGTCTGTCTTGATTGGATTTAAACGGTATTTTGCATCAAATAACCAAATGACCTTCTTGTCATTCGGAAAGACAATTTCTAAAACAATATCGGGTTTATGAGTCAGCAAAAAAGTGCGAATCTCAGTAGTAGTTCGTGCAAATGCTCTTTCATGATACAGGTTCACGCGAATACCATCGTTTCGATTAAACTCAAAAGCCCCTTTGTCGGCATTTATGAGTTTGTGGCCCCAATAGGGATCCTCATTGAGTTTTGCCTTGCGATTTTTTTGTAGCTTAAAGCCCAACTCCTCCTCAAAGATGGTCTTAAACTGAAGAAAGCACCAAACCTCGTAGATTTCCGCTACCGACTTCATTGACACACTGGACTGATTGGCAAACACATCCAAGTAAAACTTTAATTCTTGCCAAACTCTGTAAACGGCGCTGTAACCCGTTTTTTGCTGCAAGACTAGGGATTCACGACTAAGCCCTGCATAACAGCCCACATCCTTGAGGAAACTCTGTCCGAGGATTTTCTGCAACGGCTGCTGCCAGTTGTGCAGTTCGTCCAAGAATGCATCAGATAAGCGCTGCTTATCTGGCGCTTGGTTGCTTTGTCTGAGTTTATTTTCAAATCCAGCCAGACGCTTTTTACAAGTAGAAACTACCATTTTGATAAAGCAGTTTTCCGGAGTGTCTACACTCCGTTGCTTCTTCTCAACTCGATAGCGTTTGTCATAATGGCCATTGGCAAAATCCTCTTTCACCTTTGTACCGAGCTGGTGTGGCAACCGGCCTTTCAAACGCTCCGCCTTGGTATAAGACACATGCGGCTGCAAACGGCTATGCGGAGCCTGAGTGATCACTTTGAGCCCTTGTTCAAAGCGTTTTCGTAGATGACCAAAATTGGCTAACCACAGCAGTGGGAAATGCCCACGCTGTTGACTTCTAGCGGTATCCTGCTCGGTTTTCTCTACCAAACTAAAACGCCAAAGTGGAAATTCTTCGTCAATGGACTGATACATGGCAGGTAAATCCCGATGTAAATCCATTTTGGTCGGGAGCACTTCAAAAGAAACGTGGCTTTTAATGGTTTGCCCTGTTATCACATACTCAAGTGGCAGGCGCATCCAACCAACATTATTACCTGTATTAATGGTGCCTGTTAAACGAGCAAGTATTGAGCGGTGCGCTTTGACAAAGCGAAATCCCTCATTGACTAAGCGGCTTCTGTGCGTCAACCGAGCCTCTTCAACAGGTTCAAAAAACACCCACTCAAACTGGTACTGCACATTTTCAAAAAAGAGCGATTCATCCAGTACAAGTTCTGCTGTCAGTTCAGTCAGTGCAGCATGTCCCTCCTTTGTGCTAACTTCGGTAATGGATACCTCGGTTATCAATAAAGGAGGGGAGAAACGGATAATGGGCAGTCTATTTTGCTCGTCAATCGCTTGCTTCTGCTCAGCTTGCGTCTGTTTTGATGCACGCTTTAACAGAGTTGCCTGATAAACCTGCTGACGTTTGGCAATGTCGTTACACCAAATCGAAAATTCAAACTGAGCGGTTTGCACACGGAGTAATTCTGGCATTCCCGAGCCTCCTTCATGAGTATGGCGTTAAGGCCAGAAACTGGTGAAACCAGAATTTTCTAAGCGCTTTTGCATCCAGTCGAGCTTTTCTTTGCTGCGACAGGCAATGCGTATCACCTGATCACCACCCTCTTTATATTCTCGGTACAGATCAGGACGTGCAGTTGGGGAATCACCTAGCTCATTCCAGAACTCAGCAAACTCCGTGGCTAATAGCTGTTCTAATTGTTTAAGTAGTGATTGGTCTGTGCTATTGATCACCAGCTTATCGCAATCACCTTCAATACGCGGCAATACCTTACACATTAAAAAGTCATCCCAGGCTGCTTTTAATTCAATATCGTCTTGCGGATTTTGGCTGACCACCGCCAACAGTAACTCGTTCAGCGCTCGATAGGCCAACTTAAATGGCGTGTTATCCAACACCTGGTTCACAGCCTTTAAAAAACCAATACTTTTTTTGCCATTACTGTCTATGGCAGGCAAATCCTCAAGCTGGGCGTGGGACCAAATCGGGTAACTCAGGGTTTTATTTTGAGTATTCGGGGTAAAGAAGTGATCAAAATCGTTAGGGAAGAATTCACCAAAATCAAAACTCAGTGCACGGTCGATCACCTTGCGGGAGAAGCCATGAGTGGTTTCATCCATATTCACCGTTCCAGCAACGATGAGATTAAACGGAATTGCTATACCGTGATGTAAGAAGTATTGCCAAATATTACGCTCTAAATCATTGGATAAGTCTAAATCTAAATCTGCTGCAAGCTGCTCAATTGAGTTTTCTTTCCCACTCTTGGCCTCACTTTCAATAGCCTGAAATATCTCGCCTTTGATCAGAGGATCACACTCATAAACATAATCGAGTCCAGTCTCCTGTAGTTTTTTAGGATCATTCCAACTTCGAGTTTCAAGGATAGAAAGATAATCCGAAAAGTACTGCTCTACTGGAGCTAAATTCATTTCATCAAGACACAACCAATATGGCCGGATGTATTCCAATGATCTTCCATGCCAGTCGTACGGCACCCCTGTAGTATCAAATGTAATCAACTCGATAATTTCTTTCCAAGCTCTAACGATAAACCGCAATATATCGGTCGCAATATAACGTGGCTGAGAACCCAAACGAGAAACATAACCCAACAAATCGCTCGGTTCATGCCAATCTGGGCGAACTGAAATTAAACAGTAAGTATCATTAAGGTTACCTGTTGCTTGGGCTTGCTCTCGAACAAAGCGGGTTTTGCCCGTACCAGAAATACCGGCTAGAAGGAGGAAGGGTTTTGGGAGAGACATTGAAGCTACCTGTGGCATTTTTTTCATCTCCTTGGGCGAAGGATATGGCTTTGCTTCACCTAGCTCTTTCTTAATATCAATAAATTCAATTTGTTTGTAATATACTAATAGTTCTAACAGATCTTGCTTCAGAATCAGGTCATCTGGAATATTATTTGCCTCATAATATTTCGCAGATATGTTGGGCTTTTCGTATGACTTACCAAGCACAGTGTTCGCATTTAAGTCAATTTCTTGAATTCCCCATTTCTCCAATTCAGGAAGTTGTTCGAGTAAGACTCTTTTAATCTTTTGGGATCTTTCTTCCGCACCTTTTTTTTTAAAATATCTTGTCGGAATTGTTATTCCTTGGTTTAAAGATAGATAACAACCTGAACCGTCTGCTTTAAATAAATACACAGGATAAATTCCATCCTGTGTCGTTGTTGTGATTTTCGGGCTGAGAATTGAAAGCCAAGGAACATTAGCCCAATTGCCGGCACCAACGCTGGCTTTTACCTCAAAAGACGGATCAAAATCTTTAACTAATCCCTCTATTTCCTCTTTAAAATCTTGTCTGAACAGATTCGCTGTCGGATGACCTGTAAACTGTTCTTGGGTAGCTTGAACCCACCCACTTATGAATTTTTCTATTTTTTCTTTCAGGCTCATCCTAATCCCTTAAACCAAGACTAAAAATTTGCTGTACTCGAGGCTAACAAATTTACTTCTATTGCCGTCGCTATATCGAATTCTACGATTCCAGCCAAGATTGTGCTTTTCAATGCCCGAGACACATTATACACAAGCAATGCTCTGGTAGTATTGAGCCAAGTGAGCTTGTACTATTTCGACACCAAGCTATACATGCAAAATACACTAGCGGTTTAGCTATAGCAGAATCATACTAATATGTCATAATATCCAAATCCAACATGACAAGGCATAAAGTGAAATGGGTTACAGTTTAGATTTTCGAAAAAGAGTCCTGGCATACAAAGA
>NZ_JBBMXH010000159.1:0-6091 GCF_037996725.1 Xenorhabdus entomophaga | reverse complement strand
TAAGGATGAAACGTAAACGCGCCTGGATGAGAATTCAGTTTTTAGAACAGGTATTACAAGCAGGATTTTCTAACCTGAATGTTATTTGATCATTCATGCGGTTGCCCTGGGTGGTAACTAACTATTTTATGAGTACAAAAAATAGTTCGTATTTCAATTCAAACCACACCATACTATGACTGGAATAAGTAAACAGTACACTGATTTTTCTACCAACTCATCAAGTTAGAAGGACGATAAATGGAAAAGTTCTACCTGTTGAAAATAACACTTATAGAAACGAATCCAAGCATATGGCGTCGTTTTGTCGTTCCATCCAATATTTCATTGGATAGATTACACGATATAATACAAATCGTGATGGGTTGGAATGACAGCCATTTACATGAATTTTCTTTTGGTATCAAACGATTCACTGAAATGCCTGAAGAACCTGAAGAGGGTAAAGAAGAGAGAAAAGTGAGGCTGGATTCACTACTCAAAAGGAAAGGGAGCAAATTCACTTATCTTTATGATTTCGGTGATTACTGGGAACATGAAATCGTACTTGAAAACAGTAACTATTCTCCTGATGAACTCCCTATGCCTATTTTCTGCTGTGAAGGTCAAAGAGCCTGCCCGCCAGAAGATTGTGGTGGAGTATATGGCTATATGGAACTGGTTGATATCCTCAATAAACCAACACATAAAGATTATCAGGAAATGTTTGAATGGGTTAATGGAGAATCCAATATCTCTCCTGAGGCCGCTTTTTCCCCTGAAAAATTTAATATGGAAGAAGTAAACAATATGCTGGCTTTATATTATCGCTGGTCAAGAGAACGCTATTTACCACTATTTGGATAACCCAAATTTTAGGATATTAGCGAATCAACTAATCCGCCAATATCCCCCTTTTTACGCAGCAACACGAACCAGATAGCCATTATCTTGTAATATCTTTATATTCCGCTCGATTGTGCGACGATTTACACCTAATTCATCAGCCAATTGAGTGATGGTAATAGCAGGATAAAGTGCAATAACCGATAATATTTTCTGTGAGGTAGCATTGAGTGGCTGTAAATTTTCTACCGACATTTCTACCGACATTGCGACAGAGTCCTGTTGATATACATTCAGGCTTTCCCTAAGCGCTTCGGCTAATTTTCCTAACATAAAATCGATAAATAACGTACAGTCGCTTGTTCGATCACATTCCCCAAGAACCTGATAATAAGCCTGTTGCTGATGATGAATCAGGGTTTCCACGGGTAACCACGCCAACTCCGGGCGCCATTCACTCAGAATCAACATTTGCCATAGGCGCCCCATGCGGCCATTTCCATCAGTAAATGGATGAATAAACTCGAATTCATAATGAAAGATCGAGCTGGCAATTAACGGGTGAATATCCGTGTGTTTCAACCACATCAGAAGATCCTCGATTAATCGCAATATTTGATTAGCAGGTGGAGCCATATGGATTAACTGGTTTTCTCGATAGATACCCACATTCCCCTGACGTAACTGCCCCGGTAAATCAACCAACCCAGTCATCAGTAACCGGTGTGCAGCCAAGAGATCCGTCAAACGAGAGCTACGCCAATTCGGTAACTTCTCGTAGGCCAATATAGCATTACGTACTTCCTGAATATCCTTTGCAGGCGCCAATACTCGTTTTCCATCAATAATTGCCGTGACTTGTTCAGTAGACAAACTATTATGCTCAATCGCCAATGATGCTTGTATAGTACGAATGCGATTTTCTTTACGTAACAAAGGTGAAGAGCACTCTGCACTCACAGACCAACGCCCTAATAATTCAGCTATTTCTGCCACGCGATTCAGCATGGTTGGTGTAATAGTGTAAGGGGGTTGGTAAACAGCCACGATAATTTCCTCTTCAACCGTTCGATTCTCAATGGTACATTGATTTCTGTGCCATACTTATAAACTCAATAAGATAAAGGAACAAGCACACTATTTCTTATCATCTATTTTCCTGTCATCAATATTTTCTGTTATTTGAGAGAATTTATTGTAACCAGTTAAAAAATATATCTTTTTACATGGATATCAATAATGAACAACAACAAATAGCAATGTGAACAACAATTATTATCACCCTCTCAAATTTAGAATTAACTTTCTAAAATTTTAGATTAAGAAGCATAACATTTACAACAGAGAGGCCGATAAGGAGAAAGGGACTAAGTCGAGCCGCTTCGCAATCCTGCTGAATAATGAAAAAATCTGATACATTCCTGCGAGTAATCCTGCTAACCTAGCACCCAAATCTTCCTAATCTAATCCATAGATGAATCACACAGATTATCAGTGATAAGATAGCTTTTTCGCCCAGGATGAGGCTCATTAACGTTCCATCCTTAGCTGAGCATATTTAGGTTTTGTCATTTAGATGGGTTGACTGAGCGTCGATGGCCCAACTGAGTCAACAGGAATAATGAAATTGAATAACATCAATACAAAAGAATCCCCAGCAAAGGATATCGATAGCCATACTCCCATGATGCAGCAGTATCTGCGACTGAAATCACAGCACCCAGATATTCTACTGCTTTATCGGATGGGGGATTTTTATGAGTTGTTCTATGACGATGCCAAAAAAGCGGCGAAGTTACTGGATATTTCTCTGACCAAACGCGGGCAATCGGCGGGTCAGCCTATTCCTATGGCGGGCGTTCCTTATCACGCGATCGAAAACTATTTGGCAAAACTGGTACAACTCGGTGAATCCGCTGCGCTCTGTGAGCAGGTCGGTGATCCGGCAAGCAGCAAAGGCCCTGTTGAGCGCAAAGTTGTACGTATCGTCACTCCCGGTACAGTGACTGATGAGGCTTTGCTGCAAGAGCGTCAGGATAATCTTCTGGCGGCTATCTGGCATGACAGTCAGGGCTTTGGTTATGCAACATTGGATATCACTTCCGGCCGTTTCCGCGTGTCTGAAATGGCCGACGAAGATACCATTGCCGCAGAATTACAACGTACCCGGCCCGCTGAATTGCTTTACCCTGAAACATTTGGGCCGATGGCTCTGATCGAGCGCTGTCATGGTTTACGTCGCCGTCCAATGTGGGAATTTGAACTGGAGACAGCAAAGCAACAACTGAATCTGCAATTCGGCACTCGTGACCTGATTGGTTTCGGCGTGGAAAAAACGACGCTTGCTCTGCGGGCTGCGGGCTGTTTGCTGCAATATGTTAAAGATACGCAACGCACTGCCCTCCCCCATATCCGTAACCTTACGATGGAACGTCAACAGGAAACGGTCATTATGGATGCCGCAACCCGTCGTAATCTTGAGCTGACGTTAAATCTATCCGGTGATACGGAGAACACACTGGCTTCGGTACTCGATCAGTGTGTAACACCGATGGGCAGCCGTATGTTAAAACGCTGGCTACATACACCGATTCGCAATAAAGACATCCTGGAAAACCGCCAGCAAGCCATTTCTGCATTGCAGGAAATTGGCTATGAGTTACAGCCATTTTTACGTCAGGTCGGTGACTTAGAGCGTGTACTTGCCCGCCTTGCACTTCGTTCTGCCCGTCCCCGTGATCTGGCCAGAATGCGTCACGCTTTCCAGCAATTGCCGGACATTCATCAGATCATGGCATCTTCCGATTTTCCTTATATTCAGGCGTTACAGCAACGTGTGGGGCATTTTGATGAACTACAGACGCTGTTGGAAAATGCGGTTGTCGAAACACCGCCTGTTTTAGTTCGTGACGGCGGTGTTATTGCTGCCGGCTATAATACTGAACTGGACGAGTGGAGAGCATTGGCCGATGGTGCCAGTGATTATCTGGACAGACTGGAAATCCGTGAGCGTGAGAAGCTCGGCATAGATACCCTGAAAGTCGGCTTCAATGCGGTGCATGGATACTATATTCAAGTCAGCCGCGGGCAAAGCCATTTAGTGCCGATCCATTATGTTCGTCGCCAGACGCTTAAAAATGCAGAACGCTATATCATTCCTGAATTAAAGGAATATGAAGACAAGGTTCTGACTTCCAAAGGCAAAGCACTTGCCATTGAGAAAGCGCTGTATGAAGAATTGTTTGATTTGTTGTTGCCTCATCTGGCTGAATTGCAGGCCAGTGCGGAAGCGCTGGCAGAACTGGATGTGCTGGCAAACCTTGCTGAACGTGCTGAAACACTGAATTACACTTGCCCGATAATGACAGATAAGGTCGGTATTCAAATCACTGGCGGTCGCCATCCCGTTGTTGAGCAGGTATTGAGTGAGCCATTTATTTCTAACCCATTAACGCTCTCATCACAGCGTCGTTTGCTGATTATCACAGGGCCGAATATGGGCGGTAAAAGTACCTATATGCGTCAGGCAGCCCTGATTACGTTGCTGGCCTATATTGGGAGCTTTGTCCCTGCTGAAAAAGCGATCATTGGCCCCGTAGACCGTATTTTCACTCGTGTAGGTGCATCTGATGATCTCGCATCAGGGCGTTCTACCTTTATGGTGGAAATGACCGAAACTGCCAATATTTTGCATAATGCCACCGAATACAGCTTAGTATTAATGGATGAGATCGGTCGCGGCACGTCCACATATGATGGTTTATCCCTTGCCTGGTCCTGCGCTGAAAGTTTGGCCAACCGCATCAAGGCGATGACACTGTTTGCAACTCACTATTTCGAGCTGACAACCCTGCCAGAAAAACTGGAAGGTGTCGTCAATATTCATCTGGATGCCGTCGAACATGGCGATACAATTGCTTTCATGCACAGTGTGCAGGAAGGCGCAGCAAGCAAGAGCTATGGGTTGGCGGTTGCCTCTTTAGCAGGTGTTCCCCGTGATGTCATTAAGCGGGCGCGGCAGAAACTGAAAGAACTGGAATCGCTCTCCAATCATGCAACGGCAAGCCATGTTGATACTCCGCAATTGACTCTGCTGACAGAAGAAACTTCTCCGGCAGTAGAAGCATTGGAAAATCTGAATCCGGATACGTTGACACCACGCCAGGCACTGGAGTGGATCTATCGCTTAAAGGATATGGTATAGCAATGAATGACGTAGCAATAAAACTTGATGCCAGCTTGTTAACACCCATTTATCAGTTCTTACAATGCGAAACACCTGAACAGTGGGTAGAAAAAGCCCGGCAGCCCGAAAATCTGCTGGTTTTACTGCGCGATCATCTATTGTGCGAATTAAAAGCGGCCCAGAGCGCCATGTTCTTAATTCGCAAATATGCCGTTGACCCCGAAAGTGCTGACACCTTATTGGCATGGTTTCAGCCCTATGAAGATTTTGCCTATAAAAAAATAGGTGACATCCATTCACTAAAGGGAAAAAGTCAGGTTACCAAGCAAATTACTGCTCGGTCAAAATCACCATATGGTCAGGATTTAATTGATAAAATGGTGATGTTGATTAAGGAAGAACTCCATCATTTTTATCAGGTACTGGAAATCATGGATGCCAGAGGGGTAAGCTATGAAAGTATCTCTGCCAGCCGCTATGCCAAATCCCTGTTCCAACATATTACCAACCATGAACCTTATACGTTGGTGGATAAGCTGATTATTGGTGCTTATATTGAGGCGCGTTCATGTGAACGTTTCGCAAAACTGGCTCCTTACTTAGATGAAGACTTAGGTAAGTTTTATATTTCTCTGCTGCGATCAGAAGCCCGCCACTATCAAGATTATTTGTCATTGGCTCAATTGATATCTAAAGAAGATATTGCAGAAAGGGTGAGTTATTTCGGCCGAATTGAAGCAGAACTTATTCAAACGCCGGATCATGATTTTAAATTTCACAGTGGCGTTCCTGTTATCGAAAATAGATAAATGGAAGCCCAAGTGATAATAAAAATATAAATAAGTGAATAGATGGATAAGTGAAAGAGAAATAAAAGGTGGGCTTATTTAGCCCACCTTTGGATTACCACCAAATATATCACTTTAATTTTCAATTACCAATTTGAGGATCACGATCACGCATTCCAGGTAAGTCCTCAAGAGAAATTAATTGCAAATTTGTTGCCATAACTTCCCAATAACGTATTTAGCTCATGCTCCATTGTCTCTTTAGTCCAAGTGATAAAGCGTCGCCAGTGGT
>NZ_JBBMXH010000158.1:0-6135 GCF_037996725.1 Xenorhabdus entomophaga | reverse complement strand
TCATCCAATTGATAAAACAGAGATTAAATTGTTTTGGGTTGATCCGCGAAATAATCCGGGCAAACGTATCATCGACAGGGACACCTTCTTTGAACATACCTTGTTGTAGAAACCATTCATGGTAGCCTTCGGTATATTCCTGAATATCGCTCCAGCCCTCTGCGCCGGCAATCATTGCACAAAGCGACGCAAACAGGATATCAAATAAGGGATAGGCGATTTTTGCTCTCTGGCGCGGATCTTGGATCGCTGAAAAATGCAGGCTGAAGTCTTCGAGGCACATGATATTGGGTTTCAATTCTCAAAAGAGAGTATAAGATCACAGCTCTTTACTCGAAGCAACTTATTTATTTTTGGCTAAAAAACATTCGTGATCTTGCCCTGGGTATTGGGTAAAAGAGCAGATACTACGCTCTCTTTACTCACTCCCATTTGTTGAAGTGAAATGGCAATTCTTTCGCAGCGATTGGCATATTGGCGCCATGTCCAACGGTGTTTCCCATCGATAACGGCAATATCATCACCACCACTTAATACGGCTCTTTTAAGAAATAAAATAGGTGATAATGCCGTGCCATCATATTTATCCAGGAATGAATTATCGAGCGTCATGTTTTTACCTCATTTTGTTATGTCCTTTAAAATTAACCGGCCAATCTCAAATAGTTAACATTATATTAATATAATAAAGGTGTTTTTACAGTAATACATGACTAAATTGGATAGATGGCATTTTTATTTAAAATCTTATGTGAGTCACTCTCCCTTTCCTAAAATATTATATTTTTTAATATACTTATTTCATTTATTAATATTGATGAATCAAACACTAAAAAATATATTAAAGAGTTACATTCAACCCAATAAAAAAACTTCATCTATTAATATAAAAGGATACAGTTATGTTCAATTTAGCAGGAAAAATTGCTTTTATCTCAGGTGGAACCAAAGGTATTGGCAAGGGCATTGCAAAAGTGCTGAAGCAAGCTGGTGCGATTACCATTATTGCTGGTACTGATAGCGTGAAAGGGGAATCCGTTGCTAAAGAGCTGGGGGTTGATTTTATTTCCCTTGATGTCACGGATCAGGCTGCATGTAAAAGTGTAATTGATAAGATTGTTAAAAAATATAGCAGGCTCGATATTCTTTGCTCTAATGCAGGTATTTTTCCACAACATTATCTTAAAGACATGACCGTTGAAGATTGGGATTTAGTTCATACTGTCAATCTCAAAGGGACATTTTTCTTAGTTCAAGCGGCATTGAATGTGATGGAAAAGCAACGTTATGGACGCGTTGTGATCACTTCTTCAATAACCGGAGAAATCACGGGTCTTTCAGGCTACAGCCACTATGGTGCAAGTAAAGCAGGGCAGCTAGGGTTTATGCGTAGTGCCGCATTGGAGTATGCAGGCCAGGGTATTACCATCAACGCTGTTATGCCGGGCATGATCATGACTGAAGGCTTACAGTCATTTGGTGATGATTTCCTTGATCATGCGAAAAATATCACACCAATGCGGGAATTGGGGGTACCGGAAGATATTGGTTATGCGGCCTGCTTCCTGGCATCTGATGAGGCGAAATATATTACCGGGCAAACAATTGTTGTTGATGGAGGACAGGTTCTGCCAGAAGTACAGGAAATCTGATTGCCTTTACAAAGATTGTAGTAACATGATTGTCGTAATACAGAAGAAAAGGGTAAAATGGTTACCCAATAAACACAGGAAGGGGATGATATCTTCTTCCTGATTTTTATTGTCTGAATCAGGTAAAGGATATTATGTCATTGAACTATGAACGTAACCCGCTCCCACTGCCAAATGGGCGCAATAAAGTGTTACTGCACTCATGTTGTGCGCCATGTTCTGGGGAAGTCATGGAAGCAATGTTGGCTTCAGGGATTGATTTCACGATATTTTTCTATAATCCCAATATTCACCCCCTAAAAGAATATGAACTGCGCAAAGATGAAAATATTCGTTTTGCGGAGCAAATGGGTATTCCCTTTATTGACGCTGATTATGACCGTGATAATTGGTTTGAACGCGCGAAAGGGATGGAAAATGAACCTGAACGTGGTATTCGTTGCACAATGTGTTTTGATATGCGCTTTGAGCGAACCGCGTTATATGCCCATGAAAATGGTTTCTCTGTGATTACCAGCTCGCTGGGTATTTCCCGTTGGAAGAATATGCAGCAAATTAATGAATGTGGTGTTCGGGCCGCTTCTCATTATCCTGATCTCATGTATTGGGAATATAACTGGCGAAAAGGCGGTGGTTCTTCCCGCATGATAGAGATCAGCAAACGTGAGGAATTCTATCAGCAGGAATATTGTGGTTGTATTTATTCTCTCAGGGATACTAACCGACATCGTTTGGCAACGGGGCGTGAAAGAATAAAATTGGGCTCTGTCTTTTATAGTGCAGACAGCGGGAAAAAAGATAGCTAATTGCATCGGTTTTCTTGAGGTAATAAAAAAAAGCCTGCACGGGCAAGTGCAGGCCAAAGATACGGCAAATATAAAAACCCTGGTGGTGACTTGGAGCGAACCTAGTTAGGCTCTGAACAGTGATGAGTCACCATGACTATATGTGAGATGGTATACTTCCGTCCAATGGGTTGCACAGATCAATCAAGGAAGATTGATCGATAAAAACGATCGTTCATTGATCTATTACACAGAGAAAATGCTCATTAATCTTTGCCATATCTGGCGCGGTTGGGTGTACAACCAAAACGCCGTCGATAACTTTGGGTAAAATAGGACTGACTGGAAAAACCCGATTCTAATGAAATATCGGCAATACTCATTTCGCTGTTTAGCAATAATTGGTGGGCATACAGAATCCGCTGTTCGCTGATCCAGGCTCTGGGAGACGTTCCATAGACGCTGTTAAAAAGTTCTTTAAAGGAAGTCAGCCCCATACCGAACTCACGTGCAAAGTCATTCAATCTCCACTCTTTTAGATAATGGTTCTCCATAAATGTTTGCAAGCGTTCTACCTGACGATTGCTTAACTTCCGTAGTACAGACATTAGCAATGCCCCCTGTTCACTCAAGGAAAGCAGCAGCAACAGTTCTTCAACTCTTAATTGAATCAAGGCTGGCGGGTAATCATGGGCCAGTAAATTGGCGAGGCCGCGGATGCTTTCCGTCAGTAGGGGAAATTGATTAAAAGGAATCAGCCTGTAAGCAGGAAAATCTTGCCGCTCTATTTTGCTTAGTAATGAACCAAAACGTTTTAAAAAACTGCGCAGGAACTCCATATGTAATGGTAACCATAATACCTGACAGCTTTCTGTATTGGTTCTGGCCGCATAGCTACCCGGATGAGTAAAAAGGATCTCATTCGATGTGATGTGATAAGTATTGATACAATCTTTCCATACCATTTCTCCATCAAGTAAAATGTACAGCCCTCTTTGTTTATGTTCCAGGATATTGAAATCCGGCATGGTTAATTCGATAGTACAAATACTCTTTTGATTTAAGCCCATCGTCCTTTTCATTTAATACTCCTAATTTTCCTTATCATGAGTAATCATTTTTTTTGATGAGTGCATGGTGTATTTATTATATTAATTAATGAATGATGAAAAACTTTCCCTATGGCACTCAGATTATCTTTATTGATAAACAGAGTGCTGATTTAATCTGGATTGAAGATCTTGAAAGCTCATTCTTAACATCAATTAAATTGCTCTGGGTATTATATATCTAAATAAATATTTGTGTTAGGGTTAAGTGATATTTTTTTGATATAAATTTATCTGGCCCGCTTTTTTTGTGATTAAAAATAACTTTTTCATAATTGTTTGCTTTTTTATCTTGTATTGTTTGGTTTTTATATAATTGTTTTTAGGGGAAAAGAATATGGTCAACAGTGGCAGATGTTAATGAGTTTATTCTGTTGAGTTAATTATTTTAACGGACTTTTATCACCATGAATATCATTGATTATTTGACTTTGATTTTTTAATTTGTTGATTATTATTTTATTTATGTGTATACGGCCACCATGATGGATTAATGGCTAATAAGATAAATAATTGTTGAAATCCAATGAATTATAGATGATTTTTCAACGTAACCTAATATCATTTTCGAGCGTTAATTATGATAATTACAGTGATGAAAGTTAACAAAAAGGATTATCTAATATTTTAATTACAAAGTGGATTTTGGCCTGGTTATTACGTATATTGCATTTTGCAAGTTAACATTAAGACATTATTTCTAAATTTCAAAAATCAATTGTATTTTCTTGTCAAAGAAAAAATGGCATTCATATCAAAATCATAAAATGACTACTTCAGCTAAGGCATCTCATTTCGATCTCTGCGGGTGTGAGTGACTGGTCCATTAATTCAATCATATCTTGATAAGAAGGAACGATAATTTAACTATAAAATAGGTGGTGAGAAACGAAAGAAAAACAATCACAGGTAACGATGAAAGTATGAATGAAGTATGAATCATTGAGTATGTGGTTTTTTCTATATGCTCAACATGATACGAATATATTAATATTTTGTTTTTTTATTGTTACGTACTTATCGGCCAATGTGGTTGTTATCGATCAAGTTTATCGTGTTAGGTTTTTTTATTTTATAAATATAGAATAAATGAATTCCAATTCAGTGGGTTAAACTCAAATAGCAACTTTATCCGTGTAATAACGCTATAAATACCTCTGTTATAGCTTCGTAGATTGTTTTTTATACTTGTACAATGCTAGGATGTGTTTTCACAGCCCTTTTTCTATACCTGCTAAGGCATATTCGTAGATATATTTGCTGATGAAATATAAGAAAAAACTAAAAAAACGAGAAAAATATGGAAAAGTATCGTTTTTCAGATAACGCTTTTTTATACAGTCTATGGCTCCTTTGGGGGAGCGCATTAGGACTCTATCTGTATGGTGCTTATATTAGTTGTACCATAACAGCAATTTTATCTTTTTTAGCCTTAGTGTTTTACTTTGTAAATATGAAATTGAGAATAAACGCTATGTTTGGAAAAAAAACTGAGATACCTGTTGCCAGCTCTGCTACACCAGTTAAGAGCATACAGCTTGAAGAGAAAAAGCTCCCTGAAGCTGAGATTCGTCCCAACACCATTGTTGCCAAAAACTCCGTATTCAAGGGTGATATTGAAATGGACGGGGATATCCAAATCTGGGGTAAAGTCATTGGTAATATTCGCGTAAAAGGTGGTGCCATTCGTATTATGCATGCCGGCAAAATTGAAGGTGAGCTCAATGCCCCTGAAATCATCATTGATGGTCATGTTGAAGGTACGTGTTGTGCGGAAACATTGGAGATTCTGGAACATGGCGAGTTGAGAGGCATCAGCCGCTGCGGAAGTATGTCGATTCGTCGTGGTGGGTTATTTGTTGGTCAGTCTGAACAGGTTGAAAATAAGAAAAAACCAGAAATTGAACGCGTTATTGCCATTAGGGATAGTCAGGGAGATAAACCAAAAGCTAAAAATAACGCTTGATAATTGCTCGTAAAATAAAACGTTATGCCTTACTGCCGGAAAATATGTATGATTTTCCGGCAGTTTTGTTTTTATTACCGATTAGTTTTTCCCTAAATTTCAAGGAGGCATCATGTTTATTGAATTGGATACAGAAAGATTATGGCTCCGGGCTTGGAAGGAAGAAGATAAAGAACCTTTTTTTCGCTTAAACAGTAATCCTGAAGTGATGGAGTTTTTCCCTAATACATTGTCTGAAGAACAGAGTGATATTTTGGTTGATAATATTGTTCGTAAGTTTGAAACGCAGGGCGGTTGGGGATTATGGGCAGTTGAATTAAAGCAGAGTGGTGAGTTTATTGGCTTTGTCGGGCTGAATATTCCTGATATCAAATTTCCCTTTTCTCCTTGCGTTGAGATCGGCTGGCGGTTGGATAAGCCATGCTGGGGAAAAGGTTATGCCTGTGAAGCAGCCCGTAGAATTCTTGATTTCGCCTTTACGGGAGTTGGGTTAGAAGAAGTAGTCGCTTTCACGTAACCCTTCACCAGTCCCCCATTGACACAAAAATGTGATGTTTATCGCTTGATCCGCATTTCCCTGTTGCTTGATCCTGCCAGTCAGGTAACTTTTTCACCCATGAAAA
>NZ_JBBMXH010000157.1:0-6220 GCF_037996725.1 Xenorhabdus entomophaga | reverse complement strand
GACATCCGCAGCGTTCAGATGGACATCCCCGGCCAGCGGCTTGCCGTTGACCTTGCGTCCTTGGGGAACGGCGTTCAGCGCCCGGTTGCGGGCTTCCGTTAAACCAAGGTTTTATACTGACCTGTTCGCCTTTATCTTTTATGCTAATTCACAGCCATATTTCGAAAAAACAGGAAAAGTCAGATTGTTTTTTTATCCTGCATTAATGATTAATAAATAATCTCAATGTCACATTATATGAATAAACGGCAACAAGAACAAAATACAACCTATTTTGCATGGCAAATGCACGGATTGGATAATGGGAAAAGGTTGGGTAGATAAAAGCAAAAAAGCCAACGGATAAGGTTGGCTTTCGTGCTGTTGTCCCTTTTGAAACAGGACTCGCTTAACGCTACCAAGGATAGTTTAACGTGGCCGCACATTCTTCAGTTAACAGCAAACCAAGCAAAAGTTAACAGAAAGAAACCAAGCCAGGTTATCCTTTTGTTTTAAACAAATCAATTAATAATATGTAAATAACACCTTATTATTAATTAAATAGAAATGAAAGAGAAAATAAAAAACACAAAATTAAGCGATTTATTTTTTAATAAAAAATATCGCACCTTAAAGTTTAATTTAATTACCAACGAATAACCGCAACCTGCTAAAAAATAGCAGTTTTCAATTTAAATCCTAAAGAAAAGTTTTGTTATTCTGCCGAAACAATGTTTCCAATAAGGGAGAGTGCTAAGTGCAACCAGAAACAGAAGTGCTAGCACTTGCTATTGCCTTTTCTGTGTTCAGTGGCATTGGCGTATATCTGCAAGGAATTCGTGAAAAACGGATTTCTGGTGATGTTATGGATTTGCTGACTGAACTCATCATGTCAGTAAGTGCGGGACTCGTCGCTTATTTTCTCGCGCAGCATCAACAATGGGATGAACCGCTAATGTTCATCGCCGTCATCGGTGCCAGCAATAACGGACAAGAGCTGCTTACTGGCATAAAGAATAAATTAGTTCAACTATTTGATTACAAGTTTGGGAGTAAAAAATAATGTTATCACCGTCTGTGATCGCAACGGTTTCACTGGCTGTCGCAGTAATTGACCGAATTTTCTTTCAACGCAAACAAGTCATTATCCTCAATATTGGTGACTCAATTGATCGTGGTCGTGCAGTTGCGTTCCCCGTGATGTTTAAGAACAAAGTTCACCCTTTAAAAGGGGCACTGATCGAGTATTGGCTTCGAGACACCAATAACCCCACAACCGTAATAAATGGCAAAGCACGTACTTTAGACATCTCCAAAAAAGGCGTGAACGAAGAATACCTGCTGGTTGATAAGAAATACCTTACATCTGGCGCTTGGGAACTACACGTTCGCGTAACACATGGTAACTGCCGCTGGAATCCGTTATACCGGCTTTTTCCCGTGCAAAGTCATCGACAGAAATCTTGCTCAATTCAATTAGGGGATAAGTAATGGCGCTAATGTCCCAGAACGGGAAACAATATACCGTTCTCAACTACGATCAACTTAATGAGAAAGGTCTAAAAAAGCTGACTACCGCTCTTGCCAGTGCCGATTGTAAAATCGTCAAACTGGTGCCCGCAGAAACCGCCAGAAAGAAAGACGGCATTCCGACTAAGGTGTTTTCACTTCACACCGAAGATGGTCAAGAAATGACAATCCAGGTCAATAATACGGGTGACATTTCAGCCTTGAAGTTAAATGGGAAAATTATTCCTTTCACATCCCCCAGCAACATTCCCGATCTGACACGACAGATAGCCGCTGCATTCAAAGTCGCTGCACCGGCATTCGCCAGTTCGTTAGCCAAAAAACTAGCAAGTGCGAACAGAGACGAAGCCAAAAAAAGCAAAGCTCCGGCCGTGAAATCCAATGCACAACGATTGCAGGAGGCGAAAGAAAAGGCCAGTGTTTTTGAAGCCGACATCGCAAAGTTAAATAGCACATTTTCTCAACGTCAAGACACTCTCTCAAAAGTGCAGTTTGAATTAGAAAATGTACGTACCGCTCTTAATTCAGAGCAGGCAACAACCCGAAAACTGAAAGAAGAGATAGCCTGTTTGGAGGAAACATTGTGACCGCTGACTACTCTGTAAAAAATGCGATTCGTGTAATCGATAAAATTGACTTTATGCTCAGTACGCCAACAGATAGCCAGTTCAATGAGCTTTTCAACGGCATGGGAGCTGATTTAATGCTGGAAAGCGTTTCGCTGGATGAAATAGAGCACGGCTACTTAGGTCATGAATGCGTATCGAGTGACGCCGCGATGTTCGAGAGCATTACGACAACCCGAATGCGCTTATCACAAACCATGAGAGCCTTTATCCGCAAGTTGAATCAAGGTTTATCAGGAACAGGGATTTTAGCCGGTACGAACGATACAGGAAATACGGATAACGGAATGCCGTCTATTGGTGGTGCGGAAATTGGCCGTGTTCGGAGAGTCGGTAATATTCCGGTTATGGTTGCCAAGATCCCCCTGTCAGACGGGCAAAGCGTTTCTGTCATTTTCCACAGCCCAACCAGCGGAAACGGGCGAATTCAGAATGATGATGTACTCACAGCGTTTCGGTTTTTGCTGAACAAACGTGATGTTTCTCATGTCGTCGCCCCAATTAACGGGCGCGATATTTCACTGCCCCAAGTGTGCCAGTCTCTGTCAAACCTGATCGAACGCAACTCAAGTAAGTTTCAACGACAGGCCACAAATGCAGCAAAGATAAAATCAGACATTGATGCAGAACTTGAGCGAGCTGATGCGCTGGAGAAACAAAAAGTGGAGTTGATTGAAAAGGGTGATCAGCTACAACAGGGAATGGATACAAAAAAAGATGAATTTTCTAGGCTACAGAATCGATTAAAAAAACAGGTTGTGATAAACGATCAGTTACGCCGTTTGTTGGCGCAGTTGAAAAACCAACAGGAAAATAAACCAACACCAGCGGATACAGGCACTACCGGAACCTCTGTCAATGATACCGGCAACACCGAGGATGAGCTTAGCGAAGTAGATAAGGCCGCTTCAGAAGCCATCACATTTCTGAAATCAGTGCTGAGTCTTGAGAGTAACAATATTCAAGAACTGGCTGAAATTAGGACTAAAACCCGCGCGGCCATTTCAGCGCTCAATGCCGCCACTGTCTACGAAGAGAATTCCGGGCTTGTCACTGATGCTGTTAATCATCTGTCAGGCCTTCTGGCGACAGTCGCCAAATCCGCTATGGCAGGGGGACAATAATTATGAAATTGTCCCCGCTTGAGATTTTAGACCTTCAGGATCAGTTATCGGACTTGTTAGGCAAACTGGCCGCCGCTGATCCGTTAACCCAGCTTGATATCCAAGATGAGATCACCGCCATCATGGAGAAGTTGGGTTATGGCCTGTCGCCAGTATCTACGGAACAAACCGACGAGACGACAACCGATCCAGAACCAGCAAAAACGGACATTCCCCAGATCGTGGCCGACTATCTGGCCGGAAAATTCGTAACACAAAATACCGCTGAATTTATCACTATTCTGGAAAGCCTTGAGCCCTACGTGACGACATTTATCACGATGCCCCAAGTTTGCGACGGCGCGAATAGCTGGTGGGAAAAAACAGGCGAGCAGTTAGCTGCCTAAAACAACATGAGAGACAGCCACCAGCCCCGGATTATTTGAGGAATCAATGTCTATTACACCAATGACGGCCACAGTTCAGCAACATGAAGCATCGGTTACACATGCCGTCAGTCATTCAGAACATGGCCGCGTGTCATATGTGAACACCGTAAAAGGAGATAAGGTCAAAACTGCATTTGATGTCGTGGAAACCTCAGACCTTATCCTCTCGAATCATCTGGACGGGCGGATCAACGAAGCCTACCCACAGGAACTGCAACCCCGGGATCGCACACGTTTATCCAGTAAATTACAGGTGAACGCCATTGCAAAAAGTTTACAGCCAGAGCAACTTGCCGACTCAGACTTATCAAGTGATGGTGCGCCAATTATTGGTAACGATAATATCGTTGAATCCGGGAATGGCCGCAGCATGGGGATCGTCAAGGCTTATGCCAGTGGAAACGCGGACGATTACAAAGATTACCTGATAGAGAATGCCAATACATATGGGTTAAGCAGGGCCCTGATTGCAGAAATGGAACGTCCCGTACTGGTGCGTGTTCGTCTTGATGATGTTGATCGTGCCAAGTTCGCCAGAGACAGCAATTGGCCGACATGAAAAAAAGGGCATTAAATGCCCTTTCATTTAAAAATGATGAGAAAAGCCACCCAAAGATAACTTGCGTTCTGAATTTTATAACATTGTTAACTGTGGTGGAAGATATGACGAAGGAAAATATAGGGAAAGAATACGAACCTAAATGGATTGCAGAAGGGTATAAGTATCTTGGTGTACATGAGATTAAAGGTGAACAACATCATCCCAGTATCTTGCAGTGGTGGAAAGATATCAAGCGTGGCGGTATCCGTGATGATGAAACGCCGTGGTGTGCTGCATATGTTGGTGCCATGTTTGAGCGTGTGGGCATCCGTTCAAGCAGATTTGAATCAGCCATGTCTTATCTTGAGTGGGGAATGCCGTTAAAAGAGCCCTATTATGGCTGTGTAGCCGTTTTTACACGTACAGGTGGGGGTCACGTTGGTTTTGTCGTTGGTGTGGCTGAGAATGGCGATTTGATGGTTTTAGGGGGCAATCAGTCTGATGAAGTCAATATCCGATCATTTTCACGATCCAGAGTGTCTGGTTATCGTTGGCCGCTAAATGAGCTGGTAAACGGCAAACCGCTTTCTCTGATGGTTGGTAGACTTTCAGAAAGCGAAGTGTAAGTGACACTGGTTTTTGGCAATTAATGATAATTATCTGTTATCCGCTCATTCTATTTTTAGAGATGGGCGTTTATTTTCTAATCTTAGCTATAGTTATCCACATATACAGTGATTAGATCCCTAATTGATCCTATTTGATCCTAATATTAACCCCTACTGATCCCCTCTCTCTGTAGGCTAGATGGGACAAGGCTTTCGGAGCATTTGGGTGTGTCGAAACGGGAAAAAAGTGTGTCGAAACGGGAAAAAAGTGTGTCAAAACGGGGATTGGGTGTGTCATAATGGGAGCTAGGGTGTGTCGAAACGGGAATTTGTAGTAGTTATTCACAATGGATAAAAAAAGATATCTAAATTAGTGTAACTATATGAATAAAAATATTTTTTTTAATGACGTTCTTAACTCTGATATTGAAGATTCCAACAATAAACTCACAGTGACTAATAGTGCTACAGTACAGCCAGTTGCTTTAATGAGATTGAATGTTTTCGTGCCGTCTAGCCGTCCGGCAAAAGGTATGCAAACGACAATTGACGCAACCTTTGAGCTAAAAAATTTGGAATTTGCACGACGTGAGGGATATAACAACGTAAAAATTACTGGTGAACGCCTTAATATGGCGGTTGATTTCAAGATCTGGATAGGGGTCATACAAGCATTTAGCAAATATGGCTTGCAATCAAATATAATTAAATTGCCATTTCATGAATTCGCAAATATGTGTCGTTTTGAGTCAAAACGATTTGATAAAAAATTACGGAAAAACATGCAGGAATCCCTACCACGCATACGTGGGAAAACGATCACATTTTCGAAATCTGGTAAAGATGGGGTAAAACGCGTTGTATCTACAGGATTGTTAAAAACGGGCAGTTTTGATTTCGAGAACGATTGTGTCGAATTGGAAGCTGATCAGCGACTATGGGAACTATATCAGGCTGATTATACTGTATTGTTACGTCATAAACCAATAAATGCACTTATTCGTAAAGAGGTTGCACAAGCTCTATACACCTACATTGAAAGCCTTCCTCCGAGTCCTGCACCAATATCGTTTGAGCGATTTAGGGAACGATTGTCATTGCTGTCTCCTATCAAAGAACAAAATAGACTTATCAAACAAGCACTACAACAACTTGAAGATATTGGGTATTTGACTCATTCAATTGTTCGTCGTGGGAGAAATTCTCATGTGAT
The DNA here is from genome assembly GCF_037996725.1 of Xenorhabdus entomophaga. Lineage (NCBI taxonomy): Bacteria > Pseudomonadati > Pseudomonadota > Gammaproteobacteria > Enterobacterales > Morganellaceae > Xenorhabdus > Xenorhabdus entomophaga. Next base: position 171 of record NZ_JBBMXH010000157.1, on the reverse strand, counting down.
AATTCATTCTAGATCTTCAAAGCTATTAGGATAGTACGTTGACAGTTTTCCGTCTGAGTCCACCTTTGGCTGATTTTTAATTCTTCCCGTTACGACACACCTTTGAAACTCATTGTTGTTATGGCCTGCGGCTAGGGGTGTGTCATAACAGGATAATTGTGCAATACGGCA
>NZ_JBBMXH010000156.1:0-6247 GCF_037996725.1 Xenorhabdus entomophaga | reverse complement strand
TGCTTTCTCATACGTTGGGCATTTTTGCCAATTTTAAACAAGGTAAAAGTCAACGCGACTGGCTTCAACAAGCCAACGTCATAGGATGTTAAAGTCGAGCATCGCGTTAACATTAACCATAATGGTAAACAAATTCTTGGAGTTACTACATCGCAAGGGATTATCTGTGCTGATCAGGTTGTTCTGACTGCCGGTGTCGGTGCAATTTCTCTGATGGAAAAATTGGGTGAACAACTCCCTTTATCTGCATCTCCTTCTGTCATCGTGCAGTATCAACATCAGGCTGTAACCCCTTTTGTGCACCACATTATTTCAACTCCCGATATGGAAGTACGTCCGATATCAGGAACCACTTTGCTTGCAGCGGAGGATTATTTAAGTGACCGCCCTGAACACAGTGCCACATATATCGCAAAAAATGCCTTACCTGTCATAAAAAGAGCCTTTATAGGCAGTGATAGTCTGTGTTTGGAGAATGCTTCTGTTGGCCTGCGCCCGATGCCTGAAGATGAAATGCCCATCGTCGGAAAAGTCGCTGATTATCGTGGCTTATATATGATCAGTATGCATGTAGCAATTACACTTGCGCCACTGATATGTCGGCTGGCACAGGAAGAAATAATAAATGATACAGAACAGGCAGCGCTAACCCCATACCGGCTAACACGCTTTGCTTCCGGTAGGTGCCATTAGAAAAGAGTGAAGTATCTATAGATACTTCACCACTCCTTACTCTTTTAGAGTGGAAAATTCGATGAATGCTATTCGAAAGTATTTTTATAATTATGAGGCAATGCGATAAATCCCTCTTCCAGTCCGTGGACTTCCATACCTTCCGGCATAGCCTCCCCAACAGTTACCTGACGAAACACAGCCTGATCTTTTAAATCCGGTCGCCAATTTACTGTTAATTGTCCGTTGCTATCGTGAGTTAGTGCTGCTTCTGGTACAACAATGCCCTGTTCATTGCGATAAACAACAATATTGACCTTAGCACTCATGCCGGGCCTGATGGGATAATCCTGTTTCATGGATGAAGTGACTTTAATCACAACATCATAATAAATCGCCGATCCTGGTTTATCCGTACTTACACTTTGCATAGCAACAGTTTCAATTTCTCCATCCAGAGGATGATCAGAAAATCCCTCCCCGCTGATTTTTACTGCCTGCCCTTCTTTGAGTTTGGCGAGATCGGTTTCTTCAACCTGTGCCAGTACCTGATATTGTGTTGTGTCCATCACTTCCAGTAAGGGCATCCCATCGGTAACCCGAACGCCTATCTGAATCGTTAAGAGCTTCCCCTTTTCTCCCTGTGAAGCCCTAAGCACGACACCTGAAAATGGCGCTTTGATTTCTTTATGGGAGTATTGTTCCTGTAGTGCCTGATATCGGCTTGTTGCATTCTGAAGCTCCATCTCTGCAACACGTACATTACTAGTGCTTCCTTTTTGTCGGGTGGATGCAAGATCGTCCTGTACTGAAGCGAGTTCCGTTAATTGTCGACGGAGTTGCTGTTCGAGATTTTCCACTTCCATTCGTGGAACGATGCCCCGTGAAAAAAGAGCCTGTGTTTTTGCGAGATTATTTTTCAATTCCATAACCATATGGTTCGCATTTTCGACGTTTCTTCTGGCCCGGATGACTTCCTGGCTGTTTTCCCAGTCATGCAATTGATCAACGGCAGATGAAGCCTTTATCATCTCAACTTGCGCTTGCCGAAGCTCAATATCAAGCTTTCGGGTATCAAGCGTAACTAATGTCTGACCAGCGTTCACACGCTGTCCTTCTTTGACCAGGACTTGTTTGACAATTGCATCGAATGGGGCGGGTATGGTTTCAAGACGTCCGGATTGCAACTTGCCTACCAAGCCTAATCGTTTTTCGATAAGACCGTGTTTTACCTCAATCCATTGCACTGATCCCTGAGCTGGCGATGTTTCTGAGGCCAAGTACCCTGAAGGCAAAAAGGCAAAAAAACAAGCCACCACTACAAGTATGCCCGCTATGGCCCATCGATAACGTTTAGGCATTGATTGTTTATTCATTGATCGTTATCTCCCAGCTTTCCAGTGTCGTGCCAAGAATTTGATCCAGTTCAGCCTGAGAATTGAGGTATTGGATAAGCGTATTCAGACGTGCATTTTCGGCATTTCTCAGGTCGGTTTCAAAACTCAGGACCTGAAAGTTGCTGGATCGCCCTGCCTGTAATTTTTCCTGTTCAATTTCGAGTTTCTTTTGAGAAAGTGAGCTGGCTTTTATTGCTAATTGATATTCCTGCCAGCGTGATTCTGTATCGCGGATTGCATTGATGACTCTTTGTTCCAGATTTATTCTTGCCTCCTCCAAGTGTAACGCTTGTTTCTGGACGTTTACTCTGGCCTGAACTTCGGTTTGTTTCTGTGTCATATCACCTATTGGAATATCCAGTTGTATACCCAGATAATTTTCCCAGTTTCGGGTTTCAGAAGAGGATGAACGATACTGGGACGTACCGCCAACCAGTGATAAATCCCAGAGACGATTATTTCGGGCCTGCAATAATTGAATATCTGCCACTTTTGCAGAAAGTAATTGGGTAAGATAACCCGGCTGCTGAGCCTGTGCCTTTTGAATTGATTGTTCAACATTCAGACTGAAGTGGGTTCCTTTTAACATATCGGTAGCATAAATGGGGGTTTTGAGGTTCAGAGCGAGTAATTTAAGTAATGCCAGCTTCGTGGCATGGACATTGTTTTCAGCTTCCTTGGCCGAAAGTTCCTGCATAGCCAGATCAGCCTGTGTTTGTATGATATCTGTCTGAGCCATTCTGCCGGCATCAATCAACTCTTTGTTAGTTTCAACTAACTTCCGCATACGTTTAAGGGAAGCGGCAGATAATGATTGTTGCTCCTGAGCACGCAGTAACGCATGGTATGACAGGATAATCTGCGTGATTGAATCGGAAATAGTTGCTTTTAAATTCAGCCGATTGGTTTGTTCCTGAAGTTTGGCCAATAAGACCGGAGCATTGTTAACATCCGTACCTGCTCCTCGCAGAAGAGGCTGTATTACAGTAATACTTGCGCCATCATTGTGAACGCTGTTTATCCCCGATTTAGTGTTATCACGAGTCCAGGAAAGAGTGAAGCGAGTTCCCAGCGGAGTGAGTACTGTGGCCTTAGGAGACAAATTGGTTTTCCTAAAATTTGCATCCTGATTTTTACCCGCAATGTAACGCCCACTTAGCTGTAGCTTTGGTGTGAATCGATCTTCTGCTACCCGTAAATCAAATTTCTGGGCGATACGATCCAGATAAACACTGCGGATTGCGTAGTTATTCCTTAAACCAAGCCATATCGCATCGCTCAACGACAGGCCTATAACCTCCCCTGCGGCATCCTTTCGCAGACTGTAATCAGATTCTGATAAAGTTAATCGTTCCTGTTCAGATGCAGGGATACCTGTTCGGGGGAAAAGGAGAAACAAGGTCAGAGAGCCATAAAGGAAGTATTTTTTAATCATCACGTAATGCCTGTACGGGTTCCATTTGAGAGGCTTTATGGGCGGGATAAAAGCCGGAGATAAGTCCCGCCACAATTGAGCTACCTATCCCTAAAGGCATAGATAAAGGGGCTAAAGAAAATGACCAGCCAGAATAAAGGACAAAAAGAAAGGAGACGATGACACCTGCCAGTACACCAAGGATTGCGCCAGCAAAAGTCAGTGCCGCTGTTTCATACAAAAAAAGACGCCGGATATCCTGAGTTCTTGCGCCTAAAGCCATACGTAACCCGATCTCTTTTCGTCGGGCTGAAATATTCATCAGCATCACATTTGAAATTGCAATGCCGCCGGTGAGTAGCGAAATGCCTGCCAACCCGATCAACATAAAAGAAAAGGTTTTGCTTTGTTCTGTCTGCCCTTTCAGTAGTTGTTGAGCAACCCGAACATCAATGTCAACCGCTGGGAACTTGCGCTTGAGCAACACCAATAAATCCTTCGCATCGGTTTCTGTAGTCGCGGTCGTTATGGTGCGAGCGATGATGCCATTCAGATCTGTATTAGGTGTTATTTTACGCATGGCATTGATAGGGACAACTACCACCGAATCAAGAGAAAAAGGAAAGATGGGGTTTTGCCCTTTTACATCAAAGATACCAATTACTGTGTATAAATAATTGCCAAGCTGAATCTGCTTGCCAAGTATACTGGAGGCATCCCCTTCGCCAAGGGTAACGGCGACTTCATTGCCAATGACCAGATAAGGAGAGTGCTGATCATAATCAGAGATAAATCGGCCATAACGAAGTCGCAATTGCATGACTTCTTCAAGTTCCGCAGAAGAGCCTATTATGGTAAACGTTTCTGTTTTCCCGTTATAGCGTCCGGGAGAAGAAGAATAGATCCAGGGTGCTGCTGAAGATAAACCAGGAATAGCCGTTGTCAGATCAGCCATTTTAATTGACTCACTATCAACTCCATGATTATAGGAGTCCAGACTTGCTGTAATAACGTTGATATCAAGCCCGCTGAACATCTTCAGCGCAGCAAGGGTGGCGTTATGTCCGGTATTAACAAATGCCACAACAGATGCGCAACCAATAGCAATACCCGATAAAGCAAGCAGAGTACTTCTTCCCGTTGCCATTAAATTGCGGCAGGCCTCTCTCCATATCACTAACACCGACATGCCATAGTTACTGGGCTGACGATTATCATACATGAGTTGTCACACCCCTGGTTTCATGCAGCTGACCATCAATTATCCGTAATTCACGCTGCATATGGTTCGCAACCATAGCATCATGGGTTATTACGACCAGTGTCATCGCGTTATTTGTGTGAAGAGAAGAAAGTAGCAATAAAATTTCTTCTGCGGTTTGTTGATCCAAATTACCGGTAGGTTCATCAGCCAGCAGTAACGAAGGTTCCCCAACCAATGCTCTGGCAAGTGCTACTCTCTGTCTCTGCCCGCCGGATAAGTCAGCCGGATAATGCACAGCACGATGTGAAAGACTTACTAAATGTAGTTTTTCCTTGGCAATTTTATGGGCAAGTGAGACAGAAACACCACGGTAAAGAAGTGGCAGAGCAACGTTTTCTGTGGCTGTCATTCCGGCCAACAAATGAAAACTTTGAAAGACAAAGCCAATTTCTTTATTGCGCATTCTGGCACGAACATCAGCATTGGCTGTTGACATATCAACGCCGCAAAGAAAATATTTTCCAGAGGTGGGCTTATCCAGCAAGCCGAGAATATTCAGTAAGGTGCTTTTACCTGAACCTGATGTTCCGACAATCGCACAACTTTGGCCGGAAAAAATTTGTTCTGTGATATTTTTCAGAACCGATATCTGGCCCTCTCCATCATGTTGATAAACACGGGTTAACCCTTGCATACTGATAACGGGCGATATCGGTATTGTGCAATGAATCGAATTTATAGCATCCATTATTTCTATAATATCTCCTCGATTTAACACCTACATTCATCTTTATTAAGATATCTGGCATCTGACATCATTAAGGAATTAATAATTAAATCGCCTGAAATCAATGTTGTTATGGTGGATTACGTTTCAATTATAAGTAAATTATTTTCTTTGTGTAAATAATGGCAGTGTTTTTATTGGCCATAAATTATGATAATGGAGGTTGTATTTCTAATCCAGAATATAAAAACACAGTCAGTTTCTAAATTTTAAAATTGCAATATCGTCAGGTTATGATTTAGATTTAGCCTGCGGTATTAAATGTAATTTAATTAAATAATGTTTAAATTGAAAATCCAATCTAATATTATAGGAGAATATTTATGTTCAAGAAATTATTAAAAATTGGGGCATTATCAGTAGCATTAATCGGAGGGGTTGGAACTGCATCGGCATTTGGCGGGTATGAAGGTTGTTATAATTCCCAAAGTTATGATAGTGCGAAAGGTGTAGAGGTTAGATCGGTTGTTCATTCTGAGAACCGTTTTGCTAATGTATTTGATGGAAATGGATTTAAATGGTATTTTAAAACGTATAAATCTTGTGGCAATGGACTATATGTCGCCCTTTATGAAGGCAGAAGAATTTAAAATTCTAACGAAAAATCTCTTTTTCTAATTTTTAGAGACACTAACAAGCCTCGTTTAAAATAACGGGGTTTTGGTCATGCTCCCAATGATTAGATATTGTGATAAACTTCCTGCTTTTTCTTATGGGTGAGATATGGCTAAAGTTGATGTAGTTTGTCGTTACTGTCATAAAACAGAAGCGGT
>NZ_JBBMXH010000155.1:0-6252 GCF_037996725.1 Xenorhabdus entomophaga | reverse complement strand
CACTGGATGTACTCAGTGAAATCGCGACAGCGGTGACCCGAAAACAGCCCTATCCGGATGTCTTTAATCTGCTTCCCTGCTAGTCAATACAGGGCTGGTGAATGGTTACCTAAGTGGTTGGGATGTACTCATTACATTCTGCCAGTTGTATATGACGCCAAGCCACAGGTGAAAAACCAGCGATCAGATTGATTGTCTTCTGACTTTTTGGCCTGATTTCGTCAATGAGTCAATCGTGGGGACCCGCTGGCGGGTTGATATCATATCTATTTGACGATAACGCTTTTTTTATGTAACTTCCTCCTGCATTTAGAATATTCAAGTAAAGGCAAATAACATGAACTATTTCTATGATGCAGTTTTCTTTGATTTTGACGGAACAATAGCAGACACAAGGGAGGCTTCAATCGAGGCAACTCAAACTGCTTTCCAGCATTTTGGTCTTACTCGTCCCAGCTCGGAACTTATTCTCCAATATATGGGCATCCCCATCGAAAAATCATTTGATGCCATGCGGGGCCCCTCCATCTCAGGAGTAAACACTGAGGAAATCATATCTTTTTTCCGTCATATATACCCATCTATCTGCGATAAAACCACATATCTCTATGACGGTATTTCTGAACTATTGTCCACACTGAAGAGTGAACATTTTTATCTGGCTGTTGTGACCAGTAAAAAGTCCACAGTTCTTTCAACAAACTTGGAAAAACTCGGATTGAATAACATTTTTGATGTCATCATAGGTTCTGACCATGTTTCACACTATAAGCCTCACCCTGAACCATTAAATATGGCAATACATAAGTTGAATACTCTAACTCAAAAAGAAATTTTCGGCGTGATAGTTGGTGATGCACTCTCCGATATTGAAATGGGGAAAGCTGCCAATATTGATACATGTGGAGTCACTTGGGGAGCATTTAAGCAAGATGTGCTTGCAAAAGCATCACCTGATAGTCTAGTACATTCCGTCAGCGAATTGCGTTCCGTTCTGCTAAAAAAAACAACGTAGGTTAATTTAAACGGCAATATTATTGTCGAGCTTTCCCTTTAATAAATTGATCAGCCTTCCCGCTATTTATAATTCTAAGCCCATTTTTTAATGGGCTCAAACCGCTGACAAACTTTGTTGAAAGTAACAAAGTTTGCGGCCTTGGTAATCCTCCCTAAAAATCGGAGTGTTCATAAGTAGAATTTTCTCATACGCTTAGAGTACACATATCCACCATATGGCGGCATAACCGATCTATGGAGTGAACAACAATTGTATCGCCGGTTCTGGCCTGCTGAAGCTGTGGCCTGTTTGATATAGATTTTACCAATTCACATTTCGGCTGTCTGGTGGCAACGACCGGACGCTACTCGGTTGAGCAGTTTCCTGACGGGTTTGACCTTCGAAGAAAACGCCTGACGATCATTTTTCCCTTTACAAATAAACAGGTCATGCCCATAAAATATATTCCAGAATAGCGCCTGTTCCATCCTTTATTATGCGAAATCCCCCAGACTTTAAAGGTAAGACTAGAGGCTTATCTCACCCCTGATAACAAAATTAGTTTTACCACCGACGAATATTTTTTTATCAACAAGGCGGATAAATACCTCACCGTTCGCTCCAACTGAAGAACCTTGAAAGGATGTGTATTCAGCAGGAATATATTTATTAATAGTTAGCCATTGGGCAAGAACCGCATTAAGGCTACCCGTAACCGGGTCCTCAGTTTGCTCACTGCCGACAAAAGCCCTGACATGCAATGAATTCTTATCATCTGAAAGAGCACATACTCCAAGATAAACCCCAACCATTTCAGAATAGTCAGGATATATGCCCATGAGCTTTTCCGGAGATTTAATTAATACGGAATGCCAGATTGATCCGTTATTAAGAACACAGCTCGAAACCACATCTTCAGCTTTTAGGTTGGTTGATTTATAAAGTAAATCAAGTTCGGCCAATGTAAACGGTCTTTTAGTTTGCAGAGGTGGTGCTTCAAAATATAACATGCCATCCATTTGTCGTATTTCCACAATGCCAATAGCTGACTCCTGATAGATAACCTTTTTGTTTTGACCATCTAACCAGCTATAACAAGAGCCTATCGAGGGGTGCCCGGCAAACGGAAGCTCCTCCAGTGGCGTAAAAACTCTCACCTTATAGTCAGCCTTAGGATGAGAGGGCGGGAATATAAAGACCGTTTCACTTAGATTCGTCCATCTTGCTAAGGATTTCATATCTTTCTCAGATATACATTCGTCATCACAAAAAACAACCGCAAGAGGATTACCTTTAAGAGTATCGCTAGAAAATACATTCACTTGGTTAAAACGATAATTCATCAAAAATATCCTTTTTGTTTAATTAACCTTAATTAGCATAGCACTTTCCGCATTACGGGTGTAATTCAATAAAAAGTGTATACAGCTTTGAGGTGTTCCAGACCCTCGATAGTGAGTAGCGATACTTACCGCATGGCGAAAGAGTCGTGTCTTGACGCATTTAAGGTACTTATGAGCCTTATCTACTCTGAAAGATTATATCCGCTTCTCGCTCATCGCTGCCCGAGGTTATAGTAGCCTACTTATGGATTTCAGAATAACTTCGCATTGTAATCTCGATTGTGATCTCTGCTTCCGAAACCCTACATAGAAGATTCCTCCCTTGCTAGTGCATTTTCTGTTATTGACCAGATGTATCAAATGGGTTTCCGGCGTATCGGCTTTACCGGAGGGGAACCCACTTCAAGAAAGGATTTTATTGAACTGATTAGATATGCAAAACACAAGGGATTCATGACTTACCTGTCAACGGTCGGGCATCGTTTCATGATGGATCATGAGAGATTGAATCCAGTATTAGATTGGGTGGGAATGCCAATCGATGGTATTGACCAGCAGATTAATACTGATATTCGCAGTAACAAAATGAGCAATCAGCACAGAGTTATCAAAAACATACTGATGTGGCTCCCTGATGTGCATAACCGTATTAATATCAAACTAACCACAGTTGTTTCCCTGTCAAATGTGAATACCTTAAACGATATTGTCCATTGGATTGAACAACTTCCTTATAAAATTCAAGCATGGCGATTTTATCAGTTCTGTCCCTTAGGCGTCGGGAAAGAAAAAAGGGATAAATTGGAGATCGATACCACATTATTTATCCGCAAAATGGAAGTACTTAAAAAACAACATCCGACTATGCCAATAAGCTGGGCTACCTTTGAAGAACGTGATAAAGCTAACGTTGTTGTGGAACCTAATTTCGACATCATTATTCCTGATGGTGAAAATTACACTTTGTTAGGCAATATGCTGACAGACCCACCTGATAAAATTTTGACAGCAATCTTCGGAAACAGTGAAATCATACACAAATGTGAAAATAACCGATTCTGGCTGGATAGCAGGGAGTTTACATCATGAAATATAATTATCTTTACATGGTTCCTTGGTCCGCAGACGAAAAAGAGGGAAATCTAGAAAGAAAACCTCTCTATATATGTTTGTCCGGTAATTCGGGAGTGGGAAAAAGTACCCTGCTAAAACGGCTGTCCTCATCCTTATTTCAACATGATCCGCATACTATCGCTATTGACGAAAAAATGTTCATCATTCTCTGCTGCAATATCTTTTTGATGATACCAGCAACTACGGCTACCTAATACAGCTTAATTTTATGATCCAGCGAGCATTGTTACTCAAATCTTGGATGGAAAAAGGATTTAACTTGGTAATGGAGCGTTCTCATCTTGAAGATTACATATTTATTAATTTCATGTTGAAAGCTGGTTATATAAGTGAATCACACCGCGCGACATATATGAAGCTATGGGAGGAAATAAATCACATTATTCCTGTACCTGACATCATCGTTTTCATTGATTATTCCGTAGAACACTCTCTGCAACATCTAAATTATGATGAAATTCACGAGATTCGCCTCAAGGAGTTTCCTGATGAAATAACAAAATTTAAATGGATAAAAGGCTGGCATGATGAGTACCAATATTTTCTGAATAAACTTCCCGAAAGTCTCCGTGATAAAGTTATGATTTGTCAAAATCCGGATAAGATTGACGCATTTTCTGATACAGTGATCAACAAAATAAATATGTTGCGGAGATAATATGCGTCAAAGAATAATTGTCTGTCCTGTCATTCAAAATGACGGAAAATTTCTACTTTGTAAAATGGCTTCTGATCGTGGTGTATTTCCGGGACAATGGGCTTTGTCCGGAGGAGGAATGGAGTCTGGTGAAACGATGGAAGAAGCACTAAGACGAGAAATCAGGGAAGAACTGGGTGAAGCCCTAGAGATAACGGAGGTGAAACCCTGGGCTTTTCGTGATGATGTCCGGGTTAAAACGTATCCTGATGGTACTACTGAAGAGGTTTATATGATTTACCTCATCTTTGATTGTATCAGTGCCAATCGAGATATTACATTCAATGAGGAATTTCAGGAAATTGTCTGGGTGTCACCTGCAACTATGAAAGACATGGATTTGAATGAAGCAACACGGATTACTTTCACCCAGAAAGGGATAATCTGACAAATTCTATCTGATGTAATTCAATAATTTTGATCACCTTTATAGAGGGCCATCGCCAGTGATAATCGTTTTTGAGGAGTATTCGTTACGAGCATTAGTCCTAGTTTTTTGACTAATGTTTTTCATAACCGAGCTGATGGCTCATTTCCGTATTCAGCGCGGCTTCGACGCTGAATTTTTCAGTAACCGATCAAATTGGTTGATATCATCGGGTGCTTTGAGGTTTTTAGCCAGTTCATTGGTAAGAACCTATAATTGCACATCGTTCATAAATCAACCTTATTTTGATAATAAATTAAACATATCAAGATAAGCAAATACACAGTTTAATTTACAGGCTCCCACTCGACGACATATCGATTAGTCAGCTCCTAGTGGCACATCCTGCTCTAATTGAGTCATCGGAATAGCATTAAATGCCTTTGTTATGTGTGAAGTTGGAATAACTCGAGAGATGGGTCATGTATTGAATGGGTTGATTACCCGCTAAATGTAGTTTTCACGCTCAATAAACGTCCCTATCACTTTGTCGTGCACTTCTTCCGATTTGGAGTAACCAATTGTCTTTCGGTTCAGTCTTTTTAGGCGGGTGAGATGGGTTCTTTCTATACGTTGAGTAAACGTTTTTCCCGTTAAATACGCCCCTTCTGAAAGGCAATCATAAACAACATAATTATCAGTACAGTAAAATCGAATTTTAAACGGAGATAATAGAGCCAACAGTTTATCCCGTGTTCTCCTGCTGCGATCACCAAAAACATGTGCCACTATTCGTTTCATCCGGGGCTTCCAAGCATACCAAAGCCAGCGCTGATTATGCTTACTCCTACAAACGACCACTGTTCATCGATTTCACAGATAATTTGGATATCATTTCCCGCCAGCGGTAATGTTGTTACCTGTCTTGGCTCGAGTTTTTAACGTGCGAAGAACGGTGTTGATGCCCACCTTCAGGACGCGAGCGGTGTCTCTGATACCGCCGTTATTCACTGCCATATCCACAATTTGGTCTTTCATTCCGGGTTTGCAGGCTTGGTAGGTGTAGTTCAGTTGAAAGGTTTTACGGCAAGCATAACAGTGATAACGTGATGTCCACTGCTTCCTTTTCCATGCCCTTTGACCTCCTCTGCGTTGTGACAGTAACGACAAACCACATCAATATGCAGTGGCGGTTTGTTTTTACTCAGTATTTATTAAGCAATTTGTCCAAAAAACCATTTAATCATTTCTTTGCTATGTAAGATGGATATTTATAACCATATAGCAAGCTTCATACACAGTAAAAGCCGTTTTGTAACATCAGAAATATCACCTTACAAGCCACCTCAAAGTTCCAGCATCCTCTCATCATCCGATTGATATTATTAAATTATAATTTCAAAGTGTTATTTTTTGTTTTGGAAATGATCCAATGTTTACCTTTTGGTTGTTTATTAGCCAAAAACTACCTGTTTTCATAAAACTCTAACTAAGATTATTAAAAAATAACTAAGTGGAAATAAGAGGTAGATATGATCACAACATCATCACAAAACCAAAAACTCAATAACACTGAAAATGAAATACTGAAAGTATGTCAAGAAGTATATAACTTTTCAAAATGGTAGGAGTGTCAAAGAAACTCAGTCCAAATTTTGCGAGTTTTGATTTTCCAGAAACAAAAAGGCAAAAAAGAGGACTGAGTTATGCTTAT
>NZ_JBBMXH010000154.1:0-6438 GCF_037996725.1 Xenorhabdus entomophaga | reverse complement strand
ATGTGGCAGCTCATCAAAAGAGTTAAGATTTTCTTGAATGCCGCTTCAGCAAATAGTTGGAAAGGAATAGGAAATATGAAATTCTCATAATTATGAAAAGTTATATATCTTTCTGCGATATCTGAGAGAGGAATGGTAGCAGTTTCAAACTCAGCCAATAATAGAAACGCCGTGTTCATTCTCACATTTTTTCTCCTTTCTGATATCCATTCCACAAAATCATTTTTGCCACCATTGCAGGTGTTGCCAAGTCACTGAGTGTTGCTTCAAGAATAATGGTGTACAGCAGCGTAGTGATAGGGTTGGGTTAAAATAGGTTTAACTAAAATATTTCGCAGGATTCAGAACAGGAACCGGTATCAAATCGTTTAGCTGCTATCATTTCGTGATAGAGGTTTTGATAATCCTCATTTGAATACATCCGGGCTATTCCGTCTAATGACAAATTCCCTCTATACATTATTTCCTTGGGTGTTTTTCTATGACCATCCCTAACATGCTTCCCTTTAATGCAGTATTCCTCAAATACCATTTTCATTATTGGTTCATCCTGACAGGCCAGCCCTAGCTTTTTGTTGCTCTTTTTGATGCAGAACACGCAATTACCTAAATGCTCCGGTATTGTTAAATCAAAGGGTTGAGTCTGCCACCAATCTAAAATATCCTGCTTGTCAAAGTCTGAAATATCCGCCAAATAACTCACCCCCTCCTTGCGGGTTAATCTCCGTGGCTCGTCTGCTCGAATGCCAATCCATGTGTGGTAATTACCTCGCCCGAAATGGTCATTGCAGTAGGCATTGAATGGCCTCAGTTTCAGGCGGTCAGTGCAGAATGCCCCGCCGATGTAGGGTGTGCCGTATTTTTTCACCATCTCCTGAAATGGCTTTAATATCGGCATTCGCGTCTGAATGTCTTTCGGTTCCCAGACGATATAACCATTCGATGCACCTAGCTGAGGGTTAATATCAGCCTGTAAAACAACTAACGGGATATCCCAGAAACCTACAATGTTTCTCAGGAACTTGTAGGTTGATGGGTGCTCTACTCCCGTATCCATAAAAATGTAGCGGACATCTTCACCCTGTTTGCGGCGCTGCTCCATCAAATATACGAGGTATGCCGATGTCCTGCCGCCAGAGAATGAGACGACATTTATCATTGTTGTATCCTAGGGGTTACTCAGTTTCTATCTGGATTGCCGAGCACGGTGACTCGGTGTTGAAAGTCGGTGGTAAACTCTAAAAGGGGATATCATCGTCGAAATCCATTGGCGGCTGTTGCTGTGGCTGCCTTGGTGCCTCCAAAAATCCATTCGATTGCTGTCCTGAATAGTGTTGAGTGTTTGTTTTGCGCTCGTCTTTATCTTTTAGGTTAGCTACCATTTTATCGATAGTGGTGGCGGGTTTACCCTCTACTTTTTCAGCAATGGTCTGGCGAGTATCAGGATAGAACGGGATACGGATATCCATGCCGTAGGTATCATCACCATTATTTTTCGTCCTGAGTATTTTTTGTAATACTAGTCCAACTCGCTTGCCTGTGAATTCAGGGGCAATCAGGTTATCCACAGAAATCATATGACTGGTTACCTGACGAACCCCGCAACACCCCATAATGGCCTGCACCATACTTTGACCAAATGGATTGACTGAGCCATCTTTTTTCTTGCAGCAAATGCTCAGATAACTGACCTTTCGCCCGTCATCTGCCTCGCCAGAGAACTCAATAAACTCTGCACCATGCTGACTCTTGGTCAGTTTTGCCTCGCTAATGGTAATGACATACGCGCCGCTTTCGTTGATAAAGCCGCCTTGCCCGGCGTTCATTGCTGATTCTTGGTCGTAGGTAAAAATAACATTGTTCATATAGTTGTTTCCTCTGTGTGGGTTCCCAGATCGTAGTACTCATAAATAGCGTCATCTACGGCTTTCAGGTCGTTTTCAATTTCTGAGCTATCAAATAGCCCCATTGGTGATTTAACAGTGTCGAACCCGCTGTTTTGGGTGGTGAATAGATATTGTCCATCCCTGACCAAGGTTTTCAGCACGATAGTAAACATTCCTTCTATCGTTATTTTTTCATCCAGCATCTTGCCGATAGTCTTCATCTTCACTTTCCCCACCTGGGTTTCTTCCGTGTGTGAGAGAAAATAGATCCGCAAGTTGTCAGGCGTTTGTCTAATGGCACTATCAATCACGCTCCATGCGTGAGAGCCTATTTCAGTGAATTTGTCGAAGGATTTTTCTTCCGAACGGCGCATAAACTCATTCGCCATTAGGTACTGAAAATCGTCAACAATAACAACTAATTTCCCGTATTTAGCCGCCCCCTTAATGACAGCTATGATTTGTTGCCAGCTATCTGTGGAGCAAATAGCGCCAGCGGGGTTATCTTTATTAAAAGGTTTCCATGTTGCGGAACGAAACGGTAAGGGCTTCCTGACCGTTTGGATTAATAATGTCTCTTCCGGGTTCAGGTTGCGTAAACTGGTACTTTTCCCTGTACCAGATTCACCGAGTATGAGTGTTGCAGTTCCCATATCTGACTACCTCTCTAACCAATAACTGATGGTGAATTCAATATCAGGATCAATGTCAGGCTGTTTTAATAGCCACATAAAATAGCTGGGGTTAGTTTGCTTGACCTCTTCAAATGTCATGCCTTTGTGTTTTCCAAACTTGAACCTGTGCAGCAATGAGGGCTGATTGCTAATATCCAGCATTTCATTATCAGCCCAACCTGATTCATCCTTGATGCGTTTGAATAATGCTGCCGTGACCATGCAGTCATACAGTGCCCTGTGCGCGTGTAATCCCTCTGGTACAAAAACATCCAGTTTTAGCGCATACCGTAGATGTTGGTTACTGTGACTTTCCATGTCCGGCCACAAACGTTTAGCTAATTTCAATGTGCAGATAAATGGTGCGTCCATATCCGGCATCATGCGCGAATCGAAAGCGGCATTATGTGCAACCAGAAAATCGGCGCCTTTATATCTATCAATGACATCATCAATTAACGGGGAATTAGCTACCATGTCATCCGTAATATGGTGAACAGCCATTGCACCAATTGAGATTGGTTTTTGTGGATTAATGAAATGCGATTGTTTTTCGATATAGTTGATAATGTTATCTACGATATCAATACTGGCTACCTCAACAATCCCGCTATCCATGTCACATGTTTCCGTGTCTACTACTCTGTAAATTGTCAAAATTAATCTCCTGTCCAGATACCACCATGACGGCGGCTGGGTGAATCACCACGATAAAAATCGTGCTCTGTGTGGTGAGTTGCGCGATAATCCCGCCACGCCTGACGTCTCTGTTCGGCGCGTTGCTCTGCCATGTGCTGTGGCAACGGGGGATTAAATGCGGCTCGGTGGTTGATGTTCCATATCCTCTCTGCAATAACTCGTTCCTGAGCACTCATTATTGCGGGGTGATGACTGTTGGTAGTGATGGCAGCAACTAACTCCCTGAGATATTGCTGTCGCTCGGCGGGGTCTTTCGGCACATAACACCCTGTTGAGCGCCGATGATAGCCGTTCATGTGAAATCTCCCGCGAAATCCATATCGCTAGCTGACAATCCCTCCCTACCCAACACCTCACTCTGGTATACCAGTTCCCTGTGTTCGGCTATTTGCTCATCCGTGTATTTGCGTTTTTTCTGCTCTTCCTGAGCACCATGGGGGTTTTGGTTGAAATGTCTCATAATGGAACCTCGGCGAATTTGAGAGAGCGCTGGTTATACCGTTCCTTGGATTGGCGAATTTTTATCTCGTCCATTAAATAATTTAGTTCGAATTCGGATAGCTCTAATTCCTGAGCCATCCGCGCCATCTTCTCCATGCCATGACGCTTTTTAATTGGAAATGTTGCTAATGACATTGTTATTTCTCCTAAACCGGAATAAATACGAATAATGAGATGATGAATAGTGCAATTAGGCGCTTCCATGCGCGCCGATTCCTGACTGCCTGTGGTTTAGTGGGCACGACTGCGCACCCGTCGAACATGTTGTTACGCATGTAGTCCCTCGTTAGTAAAAACGATTAATTATTTTCGAGTTTGGATTATTAACTAGAGGTCAGGGCAATAAGTGCTTTTGCATGTAGTTCGGCGGATTCCCTATCTTTGTGAATTAATCCTTTATTTAATCTTCTATAATCGATAGCCACATTATCCCATTTATCTTCTTCATAAAGATCTTCATCTTCTTTATAATGGTCTATTACTTGTGGCATATAATAACGAGTGCCTTGCTTTAAAGGCTCCCTCACTGGCTCCGGCACCTCGTATTCCCCGATTTTGATAGTGCGGGGTTTTAATCTAAAATCAATCTCGGGATGAAAGCCGAAATCGTTCTCATGTTCCAACCAATCATTCCCATCCGCATATCTGTACTGGAAATACTCCCACGGCCTATCAGTAATATGAGACAATCTGGCGTACTCAGATATTAAATCGGCGTGAATGTGTTTAGGCATTGTTATTTCCTTATTTATTTTTGGAGAGGGAGCATAAAACCAATGTGTAACCCTTGTAGGGTCAAATTCACTATCATCATAAACGTCAAAAAAAGACGGATTATCATGGCAACAGTGAAGGAAATAGCCATATCTTATTTCACCTTCTGGAACAATATAAACAACGACATTCTCACATTCAGGTGGCGTGCTTTTTTTGATATCAATCCACTCCATAAATCCTCCTGTTAATCATCCAGAGCTGTGAATTCAATTTCTTCTAGGTCGTCAGAATCCTCAATACAGTCGTCATCAACATCAAATCCGTATTTATATGCGATTTCAATTAACTCATCGTTAATTGAATATTCCTTTTTATCAGATTTAATAAGCTGCTCATATTTATCGTAATCGGATTTATCCATTTCAACTCTTTTGCGGAGACGGACGATAGATTCTGCCGTGATTACTACTGTAATTTTATCACTCATTATTATTTTCCTACATTCAGGTAATAAAAAGCCCCGCATTGGCGAGGCTGGTGTTTAATTTAGCTATCGTTTAAATGTCAGCTAATGCTCATGATTAGAAAAAGTGTTTATTAATGTATGCTCCTGCCATGAATAATCCAGTACAGTCCAAGAAAATGACAATTACAAAAAATAAAAATACTAATGCTATTGGTGCACATATAATTCTAATTATTAGATTCTTACATTTATACACCCCATAACAAGATAATAATCCAATGGGGATAGTCAACCAAAAGTACCAAATAAACATAAACTCATACAATCCAAAGCCATAAAACATCTGTCACATTCCCTCATGATCCCTTATCGAATCCATGAATATATCAGAGTAACTCACCACAGCCCACTCAGAAATGAGCTGTAATTAGTTAACAACCATAGATAGCTTTTAGTTCGCGAATGCCACGGCGCTTGGATAACGCCCGTTGAATGCAATGTTTACGCAACCAATCATCATCACGAAAACGAATGGCTGATTGGCGGTCGCGTTTCAACATAGCGCGCAATTCGTTAATAAATTCGATATCCATATTCATACCCTCAGAATTAATATTGTTTATTTGGAATGAGCCTGTGTATTTATCCACCTCAGGCGGCAGTGGTTTCTCATGTACCCCTACAGTGAGAAATCGGCTAACATGTTCTCACCCCTACAAAAGTGAGAATTAATAATGTCTGATAATAAAGGTCTTATCGCCAAGATAACGGATACTCTTACTGGCGCAAGCTCTGCGGTAAGTGGCGTATTTGGTACTGTTCGTGATATTCAAAATATGAAAATTGATTATGAGGTGAAGTCAAAGACTTTTGATTTGCTTGATAAGCTAGGTGCTGTTCAGCAGCAACAAATATTACTTCAAGAGCTTTTGATGACTGCGAAGAACCGAATCGTTGAACTTGAACAAGAAGCCGACACCCGCGAGAAGTGGGAAAGTGAGAAATCTAACTATGAGCTTTTTCACCCTATAAAATCGACAGTTGTCTATCGGTTCAAGGTTCCGGCAGATTCCAATCAAGAGGCTCATTATCTTTGTACTAATTGTTATAGCTCGGGAATGAAGTCGATACTTCAACTTAAAACCTCCTCTTTGGCTTTTTCTACTTTTATTTGTCATAGGTGTAACTCTGACTATCAATTCGATAAGATTTATGCTTTTGATAGGAAGTAGCTTTATGGTCTGCTAAGTTAGCAGCTAACCCCTCGCCGTAACCCCGCCACTTTCCAATCTACGGCGGGTTTTGGTTTTGGTTCTCACTCGCTCTTTTGACGGAGTGCTGTTAACTGCCGGAATGAAACTGGTGAACACGTCGATAGTGTCACGTTCCTGTTGGGTTAAACGCTGTTTGGGTTCGCGGTTATTTCGAAAATTCTCGCGTTGTTGCTGCCGAGACTGAAAAAAGAATTTGTCGAGAATATTTTCCAGTGCAATAT
>NZ_JBBMXH010000153.1:0-6449 GCF_037996725.1 Xenorhabdus entomophaga | reverse complement strand
ATCGTGGCGCGGGTATCCATACTCATAGAGACGCCGGATAGATTTAAGCAAGCCAACCATACATCAAAATGAGTGTTGCAAAAACGGGGAAGACCATAGATTTGTTTCGCCGCTTAATGCTGATCCTTGCAGGCTATGGATCATTGATAACAATTAAACACTTTATCGATTGAATCGAGCGGGGTCAAATTTTTGCTTGATGATGGGATATAGAAGGATACGCCTTAAAAAACACCGGAATAGGCACCACCATCAATCAGGATATTTTGGCCCGTTATATAACCTGCATAATTACTACACAAAAAAGCACAATACGCACCAAATTCTTCGGGAGTACCAAACCGTCCAGCAGGGATTTTCTGGCTTCGTTGTATTGCTATACTTTCCGGTGAATCTCCGCATCTTGACGCTTTTTGTACAAATGTTTGTCTCAGACGATGGGTATCGAAAGCACCAGGTAATAGATTGTTTATGGTGACATTATTACTCATCAGCGCATGAGATTTTGCCAGACCACTAATGAAAGTTGTTAGCCCCCCTCGTGCTCCGTTTGATAATCCCAGCTCACTTTGAGGAGCTTTAACTGTTCCAGAAGTAATATTGATAATACGGCCAAAACAGCGATTAACCATTTTATCAGTGACAGCCTGAATCAGACTGATTGGGGTAAGCATATTAGTATTAATGGCCTGATACCATATTTCACGAGTCCAGTCGGAATAAATACCTGTTGGTGGGCCACCCGCATTTGTGACAAGGATATCCACTACAGGTGGTGTATTCAGCACAGCATCCTGAATTTCTGATTGTGTTATGTCACCTGATATCCATTTTACGGATATAGCAGAATTTATATTTTGAAGCTGCTGTGCCGCCACTTTCAGTTGTTCAGATCTTCGCGCGTTAATAACAACATTTACACCTTCTGCAGCTAGTGCTATAGCGCAAGCAAATCCTAAACCTTCGCTGGCTGCACATATGACAGCCCAGCGACCCGCGATTCCAAGATCCATATTCTCTCCGTTAGTGTGATAGTGAAGATAACATTATCAATTTTGGTTGCTCTATAAGCGCCGGTTTTTTGTTTCGGATACCCTATACTGAGTAAAGGTAATGAAAACAAAACAAATCAAGGCAAGAATGAAAAGTCCCCACATTAAACCAGCTGCTGTTGTTGTATGCCCACTAGAGAAAAACCATAATACAATGGCTGCTCCGGCCATTTTTAGTGCTCCTTGTAAAGCACTGCCTGTTCCGGATAATTCTGTATGTCCATGCAAACTTATCCCAAGTAATAATGGAGAAGACAGTCCACATCCTAGCCCTACCGCAAAACTATAAATAATGATAAATTTAATCGACAATATCTGAGTAAAATAAATAAAAATGAGCGCCATCGCTGTAAACAACACTAATAAGGGAAGTGAAACTTTCAGAATTCTTTCAGGTGTGGAATGTGACAACCATTTTTTTGTCAGCAACGAACCTATTACGATCCCAGCAGAATAAACCATAAACAAATATCCATTCTGTGATGAAGATAATTCAAATTGTGTCTGGAATACAAAAGGGCTGGCAGTAAAATAACCAATGGTAATAGCAAACAAAACGGCAGAGACAACACTGTATACAACAAAATTAATGTCAGATAACAGAATTCGAAAACCTGTTATCCGGCCATTGTCTGTTGATTTCATCGGTGATGTTTCCGGCAACGTCATTTTTACAAAAAATGCACCTATCAGCATCATTATGGTAAGAGCTATAAAGTTAAACTTCCACGGCAGATATTCTGTAATATACCCCCCAATGACAGGTGCAAAAGCAGGCGAAACTTGTGATGCCATCGAAAAAATAGCCAGAGATTTAGATAATTCCGTCTTATCCCGGAAAGTATCACTGAGTATAGCTCTGCTAATAACCGGACACCCGCCTGCACCAATACCGGTCAGAAGCCGGAATAGAGATAGTGTGTGAAATGATTCAGCCGTAGAAGTCAGATAATTGCCGGTAGCGGAAAATAATAAGGAAAATACAATGACAGGAATGCGGCCGTGTTTATCGGAGAGAGGCCCATAAAAAAGTTGGGATACAGCGAAACCAACGAGATAATAAACAACAAGGCTTTGTGCCTGATTGTCAGTAATTTCGAGTGCGGTTTTTATTATAGGCAGTGCCGGATTATAAAGGTCTATAGAAAATAATCCCAATACCAGTATAATGCACGAATTGATGATAATGAGTTTTGACTTCATGCCTTTTCACCTTTCATACGAGTGGGAACGCTTTTATGCGTTTGTTATATTCTTTATTTGGCGTTGTGTGTTGGTTGTCACATTTAATTTCAATCAAGAATGGGCTGTTCTGTTGCATAATTTCGGCAATACATTCCTGTAATTGATCAGGAGAGTTTACACACAAACAGTTTAACCCTAATCCTCTCGCCAATTGACACCAATCATAATCAGGAATTCTTGTTAGATCTGTTTTGTTATCTTTATTATTAAAGTAGCTTGCAGCATAAGATGCATTATTAAAGACAATGAAAAGTATATTGCGATGGTATTTTGATGCTGTGGCTAACTCCATTCCCTGCATTAACATACAACCGTCACCTGTTATAACCATACATTTTCTCTCTGGAGCAGCAAAGCTGGCTCCTATCCCTGCTGGGATACTCCAGCCCATAGGGCCAAGTGTGGTTGCTGATATATAGGCTTCAGGTCTGCGGGCGATCCAGTGATGGCCAAAAAACGATCGATGCACTCCAGAATCAACACTGACTATTCCATTTTCCGGAAAATGTTTCTGGAGAATATTGATATAGGATGCTGGGTGTCTTGTTGCATCGCCTGTTGCGCTAAAATCAATAGGGAAATACTTGGGAATTGTACTGAGATACTGTAACCATTTCTCCCGTTTGGAGCGGCCTTGAATGAGGATATTAGGGTAATGTTCATCAATAGATTCCAGAAATGCACTACTGTTTGCTGTGATCCCACAAGTGATATCAAGGTATTTACCAAGATATTCGGGATTAGTATCTACCTGAATCGTTCTACCAGAAAGTTGTAAATCTGGAGACCATAACATAGTGCTCCATTGAGTGGTATCCATTCCCAATAAGATAATACCTTCCAACTCTGGATTCTTAAATGCTTCAATCGCTCTGGGACTACCTGAATAACCATAAATACCGAGCGACAGAGGATGATCTTCTGGAAATATCCCTTTACCACTCAGCGTTGTTGCCACTGGGAAATGATACTTTTCTGCAAATGCTAACAGTGTATCAGCGGTTTCAGATGTTTTACTGCGTAACCCCGCGAGAATGATGCACTTATGGGTTTTACTCATAAAATTTTCAAATTCGGGTGAACGTATCTTATTGATATCGACAGGACGATTTTTCCAGGAATCAGAAATGCTTGAACTAATGTCGGGGCGATTTTCATCATATTCATTTAAAATTTCCTTACTGACTCCCAGATACACAGGACCTCTTTCAATTCCTTTCATTGCCCGGAGTGACTCTCTCAGAAATCGACTGATTGATTGACCAGCTTTAATTTCAAATGTCGCGCGAGTCACCGGAGAAAAAATTGCTTGTTGGTTAATGCCAGATTGGGTACTGTCCTGTAATACATTGTGCATTTCCATTGCTGAAGAAATTTGGCCAGCTAAGAGTAAAACAGGAAAATTATCTGTGTAGGCAGAAGTTATGCCTGTCAGAGTATTTGTAACACCTGGACCACCAATGGCTAGACATATACCAAAATTGTCAGAGACACGAGCATATCCTTCTGCCATATAAGCAGCCCCCGTTTCGCAGGCGGTGACTACCGGAACAGGAAAAATATCTAATACTGAATCATTATCTTTCGGGTAACATTTCATGAATGCATTAATGAGCTTACCTGGCACCATGAAGAAATGAGAGGCACCTAACTGGCGTAGCTGCCTCAATATATAAGATGCTCCATTTTCTTTCTGCCCATCATTTGAATATGTCATAGCTCATAGCCCTATAAAGTGTATATTTTGCGTTTTCATTATTTTTAATGAATCCTCATGAAATGAGTCCGGGTATCGGACATTGGGCATATCTGCAAAATAAGATTTTGGGCTTTTGGGGAGATAATCGGAAACATGCATACTATGTTGAGCACGATCCCGAAGGTATTGTAGGTATGGTTCGTTATGTTGTTCTGAGGCAGAGACTGTCCATTGTAATGCTAATTTGGTGTTGTCAGGCGCCTTATCAGGATAAGTGCTTCTATGAGTTATTCTGTTATCCCAGAGAATAAGATCACCTGCTTTACTCATGATAACTTTTTCGTATGCTTGTGGAGTATTCAACATACTTTTCACAGTGGCTTGATCTAGCCGATGAGAAAAGGGGATTAATGTTATTCCCCCTCCATGATCAGGATCATTATCCTGCAAATAGATAGCACATTGCATAAATTGTAAGTGTGTATCAGGATTTATTACCTCATCAGATAAAAAATAGGCATCATTGTGCCAAGGGATATAAACACTTTCCCGAATCGTAAAATTAGGGAATAAAGAAAAATTTCTGCCAAAAATCTCCTTGATCGCCATAACTGCTTTATCATTCAAAATAGCATGAAATATTTCAGTGTTTTTTAATATGTCTGTTGGAAGAAGAGTTGAAAGATCATTTATTTCAGAGGTTTTTTTATAAAAATCTCTGATAACTTTAATCTCTCCTTTGCCTATTATTTCAGGTATTACAACATAACCCTGTTCGTACATTTTTTTGGTGATATTCATATTGATATCCTCAATAAACTTAATAAGCTGACTCAGATTGGTAAATCATTTCTTTGAATGTAATACCAAGTTGTTCAAACTCTTTGAAGAAAGAAGGGAATGAACAATGGACATCTTCATAACCATCAATGTAATTAGTCTGTTGACAACGTAATGACGCTACAAATAAAGACATAAAAATACGATGATCTCCCCAACTGGAAAGTCTACAATTTCCAGAATAGGATGATGTGCCATGAATTTCGAAACCGTCATAAACATCATTTATAATCAAGGGTTGAATGTTAACACCCAATTTTAGTAACTCGTTTACCATTGCTTTTATTCTTGGCGATTTATGAAGACGGGTTATAGATCCCCCGGTAACTCTGAAACAGCCATTGACATAAATTCCTATTGAAGCTAGCGTAGGTACAATATTAGGGCAGTTACTGACATTAAATTCATAGTTTCCAGTTAGTAGACCTTTTCTATTAATCAACCTAATTTCGTTTTCTTGATCATTTCTAATGACTTCTACTCCCATTTCTTCAACAAATGCCAGAATAGCCTGCTCACCTTGTAAGCTCTTACTATTGATATTTTTAAGTGTCAAGTCACATGGAAATAAAGTTGCCACCGCAACCAGGTAAGAACACGAAGTGTAATCGCCTGTTATTATATATTCAGCAGGACTATATTCACCAGGGAATACCGTAATTTTGGAGAAATTTTCATTATGCTTAGATTTAATTCCGGCTATTGCAAGAACTTCTAATGTCTGTCGAATATAGGATAATGATAGGATCTCCCCTTTGATTTTTACTGTAGTACTTTTTTTAGCAAGGGGGGCTGCGAAAAGTATCGCTGTAATAAATTGGGAGCTAATGTTTCCTTCGATTTCGCATTCCCCACCAATATACCCACCCCAATTGATGAAAGGTGCTTTTCCGTTCATATGAACACTGGTAATGTTTCCACCCAATTCAACAAGTGAATTCAGTAAAGGCTCCATCACACGAGTTCTGAGAGTAGCATCACCCGATATCACAGCGGGAGTATCACTGTAGCAAGTAAGGGCGGTTATTACACGGAAGACTAGCCCCGAACCGAGAGCGTCAATGACTTTTTTTTCAGGACTAATTTTACCACCAGTTCCATAAATAATTAATCTTCGCGGCTCCTCAATAATTCTGGCTCCAATACTGCGACATGCTTCCTTCATTGTACTGGTTTCCAGACAACGTAAGTCATTATTAATAATTGACTTACCATCAGCCAAGCTGGCAGCCAGAATAGCTCGTTGAGTTTCTGGCTTCGATGAGGGTATATAAGCGGAATGAAGAATATAATTAGATGGATTAACAGCCAAGTATTTTAACGGCAACATAATTTTACTTTTCCTTTCATAATAATAGCATTGTAGATAAATGAAATACTCCGTTTTTTTGTAATTTTGTAAGTAAGTATTTATAAAACAAAATATGAAATGCATTCTTATGTAATTTAATGATATTATTAAATTTTACTGTTTTTAAATTCCGTAAGATAGAGTTAAAAGATGCTTGGATTCGCATGATAAGTGCAATTTCTGAAAAAGGCGGTCAGTTGCTATAGTAGGCATCTTTCTCGCCAAAGGAAAATGCACTATGACCTATAAACAACTGACCGAA